>JAAZYN010000814.1:0-1984 GCA_014239625.1 Myxococcales bacterium
CGCGCCCGCATCGGCATGCCCCTCCAGCGCGTCGCCGGGAGTCCCTCGTACCTCCGGCGCGCGTGCGCTATCTCGTTGTTGGATGACATGCGCCGCGTCGTTGGCTGCGTCGAAGGCCGTGGCCGCCCCCCCGAAGGCGGCCTGATCGCCGAAGGCCCCACCGCTCGCCCCCAGACGCTCCAGTCCCGGACGCTGGGGCGCGCCAACGTACGACCGGACAGTCTCCACGTCATGCCGGGCTAGGGCTCGCTGTACGTGCTCGAGGCACGGCAGCGGTGGGGCGCCCACCGTCATCATGTTCTCGATGGTGCGTGCAGGTGACGCCGCCGGACGGGGGCCTCCCCCCTCCTCGCCGGGGTCTACGGGCAGGCCCTGTGGGCCGCGTAACAGCGGCAGCGCTGCGCTCGCCACCGCAAAGCTCATCCCCCGCAGCTCCAGCGTGGGGGTCTGGTCCTGGCTCGTTGCAGAGGAGCCGCCTTCGGAAGTTGCTGAAGCCTCAATAACAGCTGTCGGGGCCGGCATAAGTGGTCTCCTTATTGAATTATGCATAATAATACATAAAAAATAGCTCCGATCAATTGGCGTCTGCGGCGATCGTGTGTTTTATGCAAATTTATGCATGTCGTGGCCGGGGCGACAGGTCGCCTCGACCGCCCGGAGTCTATCCGTCGGCCGTCGGTGCTCGACGCGGCCCGACGGGTGTCGACAGCGCGGCGGGTGGACGCGGTTCCGGTACGGCACTCATTCGCCGCGCTTCGGAGGCCGCGGGAGGGCGCCCCTTGTTCGAAGCCCCGCCCGGTGCCTCGGTTGACCACGGCACCGCCGCGATGGTGTGATGGACGGGAGACCATGGAGTCAACACGCACCACGGACGCGGCCGGGCAAGCCTCACCCGAGGTCGGCGGCTGCGATCTACCCGGACCGCCTCTCTCCGGCGAGATTGGACACCACGAGGCTCCGCCAGGCTCCGCAGAGACGCCGGAGGTGGTGAGCGAGCATCCCGACTTCCTCCATTGGGAGGAGACGTTGGTCGGCCCGCTGGAGGGCCAAGCCGAGATCCTCGAGCAGGCGTTGGCCGATGAGTTGGACTGGCACCGGCGATGTGTCCATGGGGTCGTGGTCACCGTCGAGCGCTGCGTGGAGCGCTTGCGCTCGGAGCTCCTCGAGGAGGCGGCGGTTGGAGCTGGAGCGCCCCCCGCAGCTCACTGGTCAGAGACCTTGGAGTCCATGCACCGTGAGCTCTATCGAGAGCTACGGGAGCGCACCGTCCGAGCTCGCGATCATCTCGATGGCTCCTCGGCTGCCCGGGCAGCAGATCGCGCCGTGCTCGGCCTCGAGCAGCTCCCCCTGGCTCAGCCCCGCCACCTTCCGCTCACCTTCGACCGCACGACCCCCTCCCGCATCGAGCGCCTCGGTCAGAGAGTCCGACTTCTGGGGCCCCGGCGGACCCTGCGCGTACCCGTCGCGGCCAGCCTGGCGCGAGTGCTTCGTGGCGCCGGTATGCCCGGGCTCATGGACGCGTGCAACGAGGTGCTCCGCTCCGAAGCCGAGCTCTGCTCCGCCCTTCAGAGCCACGCCCGCTCCGTGGAGAGCGCGGTGTGGCGCGCCTGGGAAGCGGCATCACCGACGCGCTCGACGGTCGAGCGGCCCGACGGAGTCACCCGGAGCGAGATCCGGGACGCCGCGGTGGAGCACCTCACCGAGGAGCTCTCGGCGCTCCGGGCTCTTCCGGGCGCCCTGGAGATCGCTTACCGCCGGCTTGGCGATGCACTGCGGGCTGTCCACCGCGGGATCGCGGCGGCCACGCCGACCGTCGCAGCGGACGCCAGCCCCATGCGCCGCGCCCTGCTGGTCGGGCGGCGAGCGCTCGAGCTGCTGGCGGTGCCCCTCACCCCGCTGGCCTCGATGACGCGCCGTCGCCGGGATCGGGGCGCCTTGGCTGCCATCGGACACCCCCGGATCGCGGGCGCGGCGCGCACCATCC
>JAAZYN010000814.1:1994-2353 GCA_014239625.1 Myxococcales bacterium
CGCTCGCGCTGGACGCCGAGCTGCATCGAGACATCCTCGCAGAGGCCGCCGCGGGTCTCCAGCCTCACGTCGCAGCGCTGGACCGCCTGTTCGATGCGATGGAGGCGGGACAGGAGGGAGCGTTTGGGGCGCTCATGAGAGGCCTCCACACCGTCCGCGAGCGGATCGCCGACGAGTTCCACGACACCACCTGCAAACAGCTGGCCTGGTACTACGATGACGACCCCGTGGTGCAGGCGCTCGAGGACATTGCGCACGCTGTCGAGTCCCTGCCTGCGAGGCTCGGGAGCGACATCGGGCTCCCGCCTGGAGCCGACGGGGGAGCCCACGCCACCCTCTCGCCCGGCGCGGTTGTGGCC
>JAAZYN010000815.1 GCA_014239625.1 Myxococcales bacterium
CACTCGAGCCTCCCGGCGCGTCGCTCAGAGTCTGGTGAGAAATGCGGGCTAATCCACCGGCGTCGTCATGCAGTGATTCCACGTCTTGGTCATGGTGGGCAGGCCGTCATCACCGAGGGTCTGACAGCTGTCTGCGCCCATGGACTGGTGCGGCGAACAGTTTCCGGGCTTGGGAGGCACCCCCGTGCTGAAGACCTGCGCCCCGCCGTAGGGCGGCTCGGACGTGTCCGCGTCGACCACGAGCCCCATCCCCCACCGCTCCCAGACGTCGGGGCTGAATTGCCACCCAGGCTCGTCACGGTGAATCAGCCCAAACGAGCGGGTCGCCGGCGTGGCCCTCGACTGCGAATCGCCGTCGCCCAGCCCGTCGCCATCCACGTCTTTGCCCACGAACGCGCCCAGCGTCGGCGCGAGGATCAGACAATAGCTGTCGCCGCTCGGCGCCTCGCACTCGTGGTCGCTCAGCGGACAACAACGACCCACGTCGCACTCGTCATGGCTGCTGCACGCCGTCGCCGCGGATGGATCGACGATGACGTTCAAGGTCGAGCCCACAGAGGTCGACAGATACATCACGCGCACGACCTCGTGGTCGCGCGCGATCATGCCCGCGTGCATCCCGCCCTGGGAAAAACCGGACAGCGCGATGGCCGACCAGTTCAGGCTCGTCTTGTCCGCCGTCAAGAACGCTCCCCAGCCCCCTTCAGGGGCCTGCTGGGACAGGTAATCCAAAAGGGCGATCGCCCGCGGGATGATAGCTTCGTCGGCCTCCACATCGACCCAGTCGGTCATCGCGACGCCATAGATGATCTCCCGCCGCACGCGCTCCTCACATCCCGCCGGGCGCGGCCCCTGAGCACACCAGCAGCGCGACTGCACGCTCTCCTGGTTGGGGTACGCCAGGGAGATGAAATGATAGCCAGCGATGGCGGCCGTCAAGCCGATGTGCGAGGTGTTGCCAGGCTCTCCCCCGGTCCCGCCGAGGTGCAGCCAGAGCACCCCGCGTGGGGTCCCGTTGGGCAGCATGACCAGGTGCCGCTTTTCGGGCATCGCGGTGATGTTCGGGTCGGTGCAGTCCACCTTCACCCGCATGGCGTCGATGGGGGTCCCCTGGGCGCTGGTGGTGCCTGACTCCACGCAAGGGCCCGACACCGGCGAAGCGCCGGCGATGACGGTCGGTGCGCATTCCGCCCCGAAGCCGGTGTTGGTGCCGCCAGCGTCGCCAGCGCCGCTGTCGCTCGCGCCGCCGTCAACAGCGGCCTGGTTGCTGCCACCACCTCTGCAACCCGCGAGGCCCGGCCAGCCCAGCGTCACCACACAGCACACAGTGAGAAGGCGTCTCATCAGGAACTCCTCTGCTCGCGGAGAGCACTAGGTCGTGAAGGGTTGGAGATTCATTATTCACGACGCCTCGAGCGAAGCCAAGGAGGCCGTCGTTGACACTCGTGGCACCGCAGGCTGCTTAACGTCGCCCGCGATAGACGTCGGACGCGACGACGCGTGCAGGTCCCTCGGAGCGGTCGTCGCCTCACCCGGTCCTTCGTCGCGACCCCGCCCGCTCCTTTCCGGCTGAGAGTTGTCGTGGCCACGGGGCGATCTATAGTATCAGGATGCAACGACGCGCGTGGCGACCACGCGCTGACCAGATCTCGCGAGCTTGCCTCGCGTCCAGGGGCCAACGTGAACCATCGCCGATTGTCACTCTCGGCGTTCCTCGTGGTGGGGGCGTGCACCACCGTAGTCGGGCCGCCGGGTGGTGGTGGCGGAGACGTCGCCGTCAGCCCTGAGGCTGGCGACGCGTCGCCAGCTGGAGACGCCGACGTGGCCTCCACACCGACCGGTCCGGATGGCGCTCCGGCCGTAGACGCGACGACCGGAGATGTGGCTCCGGACGAAGCCGCCACCGGCGACCAGGGGGTCTCCAGCGACGGGAGCGATAGTGGCGGGCCCCACAGCGGCGGGCCCGACAGCGGCGACGTGGTGGCGACGGAATGCGACCACAACGACGACTGCCTCGGCGACACGCACTGCGTCACGGGTCAGTGCGTGCCTTACGCCGACGGCGAGGTCGACGACGCCTGCGCCAAGTCGGTCACCCCTGGCGTCTTCTTTCCGGCGCTCCAATGCGAATGGATTGGCCCGCCAGCTGGGGACCCCTTCCCAGATCACCGCAACGTGCTGGGCTCGCCCACGGTGGTCAGCCTGCCGTTTGCACTCAGCTCGGGCGGCGGCGCGGCCGGCGACGGGGGCCAGGTCATCTTTGTGAGCTACGCGTTGAGCGACGGCGGGTTGGACTCCGGGAACTGCTGCGGCGTGATCCGCGTCATCGATGGCTCCACCTGCCAGCAGC
>JAAZYN010000816.1 GCA_014239625.1 Myxococcales bacterium
CATCTCAAAATCGAAGACGAGCTCTTCGACATCGCGCGGCGGCTCGAAGAAGTCGCGCTGTCCGACGACTTCTTCATCGAGCGAAAGCTCTACCCGAACGTCGACTTCTACAGCGGCATCATCTACCGGGCGATGGGCATCCCGACGAACATGTTCACCGTGATGTTCGCCCTCGGTCGCCTACCCGGCTGGATCGCGCACTGGAAGGAGTGGCAGGAAGATCCGCGCACGCGCATCCACCGCCCCCGCCAAGTTTACATCGGCAACAACGAGAAGACGATCTCCTCGTAACAGGCCGCTGGCATTCGAGGGTGGGGGCTCGTTCCCCAGCTCGAGACAGGCTCGCTATGGCTGGGCGGTCCGGGTCGCGATGAGGGTAGCGCCGTGGAGGCGTACAGAGACATCGATCGCGGCCGGTACGACCGCGCTCTCCCCGCGGCGAAGCGACAGGCTGAAGCCGCCGGGGCACGACAGCGTGACCGAGCCGCCCACACAAACGAGAGCCCACATGGTACCTGACGCCAGGTCGAACGCTGCGCTCCCGCTCCAACGCTCGACCTGAAACCAGGGCCAATCGACCACCAGCTCTCGGCCGTGGGCCACAGAGCGCGGCGTGACGCGACAGGTCTCGACGAAGGCGGCCCCGCGCGGGGCGTCCCAGGAGGTCACCGCCAGGGACCGCTCGACGTGCAGCTGCCGCGGCTGTCCGTCCGGCGAGCGCCTCCCGTCGGCGTCGTACAGGCGGTTCCAATCCCAGAATCGATACGTGACCCCGCGGCGACCCGGGTTGACGAACTGCGGCTCCACCAGGGTGACCCCCGCGCCGATGGCGTGGGGCGTGCCGGCGCGGATCACGAAGGCGTCACCGGCCGCCACCGGGACGAAGTTCATCAGTCGATCCAGGGGGCCTGTGGTGGCGAGACACCGGGCCACGTCGCGGCGGGTGACGCCATCCCTGAAGCCCAGGTAAAAACCCGCCCCGGGCGCGGCGTCCAGCACGACCCAGCTCTCGGGCTTGCCGCTCTCGTCGTCGGCCAGCGCGGGGTCACCGTCCCGGGGGTGCACCTGGACCGACAGGTTGTCAGCCGAATCCAGCAGCTTGACGAGCAGCGGGCTCTGGCCACCGTACCGCTGGGCGGCGGCGGCGCCGAGCCAGCCGACGGGGTCGCGAGCGATGAGATCCCACAGCGAGACGCCATCGACAGCGGCGCGGCTGGGGAAGCTCGGCTCCACCGAGACCTCCCACGACTCTCCCACCACCAAGGGCTCATCGGCGGGGGCGAGGCCGGCCTTGTAGTGCTCTCGAATGCGCGTCCCCCCCCAGGGTGTCCGCGTGGGGGGCGTGAAGTTGTCGGGACGCAGCTTCACTGGCGTGGGCATCATGCGTGGAAGCTTGGCATGTTTTCAGCCAAACTGCGTCCGTCATGAGCAACACCACACCGATGATCTCCCTGCGGTTCGATCTCTCCGCCCTGACGATGCCGATCGTGCTCAGCCATCGCGCGCCCGTACCGGAGCTCGGCGCGTCGCCCGACCTGCGCGACGACGTCCGGCAGATGGCCATCCGCGGCTGGGAGGATCGCACCCGGATGGAATACATCGGCACCATGATCGTGAGGCGTTTCCACGGTCTGCTCGTCGACGTCAACGCGCCCATGGACCTTCAAGAGCTGGCCCTCGCGATGCAGCTCCAAGAGCAGCAGCACGCCATTTACTGCTGGGAGGCCGCCAAGACCCTGGGCAGCGCCGGTGATATCGGGTTCGAAGTCCGCGAGCTCCAGCAGCAGCGGGATGATCAGCCGCTGGACCTGCAGCTCATCGACATGATCCTGGCGACCTACTGTATCGGCGAGGTGGTCGCGCTGCGCCTGCTCCAACACTCGATCAGAGCGCTCCCCGACAGCCCCTACCGCGACATCTTGCGCCGGATCCTCAAAGACGAAGTGCTCCACGGGCGCTTCGGCCCGGAGCTGCTGCGCCAGATCCGACACGGTGTGGCGCCCAGGTGGATCAAGCCGCCGGGTGAGGCCTGGCTGCGCAGACGCGCGGCGGGCCACATCGACGCCATGCGCAGGCGGGACGTGGTCGAGCCCGATGAGGCGGCCTTGTTCGAGGGCGACCCCGAGGCTGCCGAGCAGCTCGAGTCCTGCGGCATCCCACCGTCTGCGGGCTTCAAGGCGGTCTACATGGACGCCTTGGACAGCGACGTCCCGCGAGCGTTGGCGGCCGCAGGCCTCTGACGGGCCGTCGGTCGCGACCGGGAGACAGGCAGCGCTGACGGGCGCGGCCTCCCTCATGGAGCCGGTCAGAATGGTTGACGCCAGGATTCGCCAGGCGTTTCGGCCCAGGT
>JAAZYN010000817.1 GCA_014239625.1 Myxococcales bacterium
CAGGACGCCTGTGCCATACGCCCCTGGGCCTCCGGCGCCGTCGTTGGTGTCCCCAGGGTCACCTGCGGCTCCGAACTGGCAGGCCTCACCGCCGGGTGCGCCCGCGCCACCCGTGGACACGACGGTCTCGTCCGAGCAGCTGGAGTTGGAGCAGCCCTGCTCGCCGCCCAGGCCCCCGGTGGGATCACAGTCGATACATGACCCTCCGAAGCCACAGGTGGCGTGCCTCCTCCTCTTGGCTCTGTCTGGCAACCGCCGCGGGATTTGAGTAGGCTGACCGGTACGTGTCCTCCAGCACTGAAAACGGGCCGCCCGTCGGCCGATCGGCCTCGGGTTTGGACGCAGCGTTTGGCGACTCTCTGTGGTGCTACCTCGTTGCGCTGGGGCTGCTCGCCGTTGTCGACACCCTGCTGGCGCTCGTTCGCTCCGGCGACTCTGTGCTGCTGCTGGGCCACTATCTTGCCGTGACGGTCGCCTGTGGCTCGTGGCTGGCGCTTGTCCTGTGTGCGCCAACCAGCGCGGGCGTGTTCGTCGCGCGCAGATGGAAGGGGCTTCGCCGCGCGCCGGAGTTTGTTCAGGTCCTGGTCGCCACCACCGTCTCGTGTGTGACCGCATCGGTCGTATGTGTGTTGCTCATCAGGCCCTGGAACATCGGCGTCGTCTGGCCATATTACGTCGTGCCCGGGATGAGCCTGGTGGCAGCCCTGGCGTTGGCGCTCGTTGAGCACTTCCCACCGGAACGCGTTCGCCGATCCGTCTACGTGGTCTTGGGCCTCCTCGTGTTTGCTGTCGACGCGTTTGCGTATCGCAGACTGTATCCAACGCTTCACAGCGTCCTGTTCTTCGTCGCGATCCTGCTGATCGCCCGGGGAGCGGCTTTTCGTAACGCTTTGTCGGTCAAGTCCAGGGTCGGCGCAGCGACCGCAGCCCTGGTGCTCGCTCACGTCACCCTGTTCGGCGACCTCACCAGCGTCCGGCATCTGGGCGTCTGGTTCGGGACGGTTCAGCCAAAGACGCTGGCGTTTGTTCATACGGTGATCGATCGGGATGGAGACGGGCATTCGGCGGTCTTCGGCGGCGGCGACTGCGATGACCAGGACGCAGCGGTCCACCCCGGCGCCTGTGAGAGTGAACGCAGCGGCCGCGACGACAACTGCAATGGGCTGGTTTCAGGCTCGACACACCACCAGGCTTCGGCCAGCTGGACGCCCGGTTCGTCACGAAGAGCCGACGTCTACTTCGTGATGGTCGACACGTTGCGGGGTGACTTCGGCCGGGTCGCTCGACGCGACGTCGCTCCCGAGGTCGACGCGTTCGCGCGGTCGGCGTTGGATTTCGTGCGGGCTTACACACCCTACCCCTCCACGTTCCGGGCAATGCTCTCCGTTGGCCGCAGCCGAAGCTGGCGCGGCATCGGTGGGGGTGGCGCCGAGCTCCTGGGGCAGATGGCGGCGCTGGGTTACGACGCGCGTTTGTGGATCGACACGCGACAATACAAGCGCGCCCGCAGTGGGGGGCCCATCCTGCATCTGGATCGGTCCAAGGGTGACCCGTTCAGGCTGAAGAGCCACCACAACAAGAGTGAGTGGTCAGAGGCGATCGTCGACCGAGCGATCGCGGAGCTCGGCGTCTCGACGCAGACGCCGCGCTTTCGGTGGCTCCACCTCTTAGACCCCCACGCGCCGCTTGTCCGCGGACAGGGCGCGCCGCTAGAGATGTACCGCGCCGAAGTTGGACACGTGTCACATCTGTTCGGGCGGCTGCTGGAGGCCCTCGCGAAAAGCCACAGGGGGCGGCGAGCGGTCGTGATCTTGCTGTCCGATCACGGTGACGAGTTTGGCGATCACGGCGGCCGCTTTCATGGGGCCACACTGTACGAAGAGAACATCTGGGTACCGCTGATGATGCGACTCCCCGGGGTGGCCCCCGCCAAGGTGGAGCAGGTAGCCTCGTTGCTCGATGTCGTCCCGACGCTGATGGATTATCTCGGGCAGCCGCCGCTGCCCACCTGGCAAGGCCACAGCTGGCTTCGCCCCGTCCCGGCGGAGCGCCCGGTGTTCTCTCAGGTCGAGCCGGTCGCCAACCTTGGCGGGCAGGGGCGGCCGGAGATGCACGCTGTCGTCCTCGGTCGGTACAAGCTCGTGCACAACGTCACCAGGAACCTCTTTGAGCTGTATGACATCAAAGACGATCCGAGTGAGAGGTCGAGCCTCGTCTCGTCGAAACCCGAGGAGGCCGCGCGGTTGCGGCAGGTGCTTGCTCGTTGGCAAGATGATCCGATTTGCCAATCGTTCTAACCCGCATTTCTCACCAGAGTTCGAGCGAAACCGAGGAGGGGTAGGTGATAC
>JAAZYN010000818.1 GCA_014239625.1 Myxococcales bacterium
ACGACGTAATTGGTACGGCTGACCAGATTAGCCAGCTCAGATAAAACTTTTTTCTCGCGTGCGTCGGCCATGACCGCGCCCCCTTATTTTGTGGGGATCTGCGCGCTAACGGCCGAGCGCGCGTGCGTTTTCTGCGCCGCCGCCCGGGAGCTCTCGTCGTCCCCGGCGACGGGGCCTTGGCGGCCACGGCACCGTCGCGCTGTGGTCGCGGCTGCCCACCACCGTTCGATGGTTGGGCCGAGTGGGCCGCGGCGCCTGGGCCGTTGCCCCCTGCGGGGCGCCGTCGCCGTCGCCGTCGCCGTCGCCGTGGATGCTTCTCTGTCGGTGGTCCTGTCTCAGCGCCATCGCCCCCGGGCGTCGCCGTCGACGGCCGCTGTTGCTTCGGCTGCTCTCCCTCTCCGCGTGACGAAGCGCCGCGCCTGCGCCTGCGGCGCTTGGGTCGCTGGGGCGGGTTTTCGTCTCCCCGCGGGGATGCGCCGCGATCGCCACCTCGGCGCTTGGCCGCGGAGGTGGTGGCAGACGGCTTTGGGCTTGGCCTCCTCAGATCGATGACCTGCCGATTGCCGGTCTTGCTCACATGGGTCTGGGTGGCCCAGCTCTCGTCACCGTCATCCTGGACCGCGTCGGGCACTCGGCCGCGCCACGCTTCGTCGCCTTTCTTCACCGAACGCGCCGGCCGACGATTCCGCATCAGCGCATCCTTCCGCGCGTCGTCGATGTCTCGGAGCACACGGCCCACATCTGCTGCGGCTTTGGGATGCGCGTAGGCGCCCGTCAGCTCGGTGTCAGGGCTCAGCTCGCCTCTCTCGTACAGCTGCCAGATCTCCCGGCCATAGTCGAGCTCGCTCACCTCGGGCGCGAACTGACCAAAGTATGCCGCCAGGTTGGCGACATCTCGCCGCAGCATTCGGGACGCGCTGTTATTCGCCGCGGCGTCGATGACCTGGGGGAGATCGATGATCACCGGGCCATCGCTTGCCACGAGCACGTTGTACTCGCTGAGGTCGCCGTGTATCAGGCCCGCGCAGAGCATCTTGACGACGTCGCCGAGGAGCGACCGGAAATACGAGCGGGCGGTCTCGGCGTCCAACCCCACATCGTTGAGCCGCGGCGCCACGTCGCCGTCGCGGCCAAGGATCAGCTCCATGAGCAAGACCCCGTCGGAGAACCCGAGGGGCCGCGGCACTCGCACCCCGGCCCGAGCCAGGCGATAGAGCGCGTCCACTTCCGCGTTCTGCCAATCCTCTTCCAGCTCGCGCTTACCGTATTTGCTGCCTCGCTGCATCGCCCGGGCGCGGCGGGAGTTTCGTGTCCTGCGCCCCTCTTGGTAGTCGGCGCGATGTTTGAAGCTTCGATGGGACGCATCTTTGTACGCCTTGGCGCAGCACATCTCGCCGTGGGCGACCACCAGGTAGACCGACGCCTCTTTTCCCGTCATCAGCGGCCGCGTGACGGAGTCGATCAGGCCATCATCGATCAGCGGCTGCAGTTGTCGAGGCACTCGCATGTGTGAGCCTATAGTCTCTCAGGCGCGCGAGGGGAAGCGGGATGGGCTAAGTAGTGGTCACTGTTCCCCTTTGTCGCGGCGGCGGCGCGACAGGTGCGACATGGCGGCGGTGCGACATGGCGTCGTCGCGCGCAGTGGGCTGTGGCTGCGCTGGGTCCGGCCGGTGGGTCGCGCCTCTACCGCGTCTCCGACGGCGGCCCGCTCTCGAACACGTTCATGCCGATCGTTACGCTCAGGGTGAGCCATGCCAACGTCATACCGCTGACGACGTGGGCGCGCAGTTGGATACCGAGATCCACCGGGCCCTCCCACACCACACCGGTCAACCCTACCGTGTAGGTCAGCGCTGGCTCGACCGGATGAATGGTGGTGTCGTCGACGGTCACGTGGAGCGCCAGCACCGACGCGCTAAGCCCGGCATCCAATCGCAGCTTCCACCAATCAAGGGCGACCCCCGCGCCGAAGTTCCAGCTGTCCAGCGCTTGGGGGGAGCGCGAGAAGAGACGGACCCAGCCTGCGCTGATGAAGGCCCCGACCCCCGCCCCGGTCCGATAGCGCACGGTCACCGATAGGTCGGGGCCTCCGGGGAGGGGCCCGTCGGCGCTCCGGAGAGCGAAGGCGAAGCCGGCCACGGGGATGACATCGAGGCGATGCTCAGCGCCGCGGGCGTCCGTCACGGGCCACGCGGTCTGCGCGAGGCAGGCGATGATGAGGATGTGCTTCACTCGGTTTGCTCGCGGTCGCGGCGGATCTTCTCAGACATGAAGAACACCAGCCCCGGGCGGTTTGTCAGGAGTCCGTTCGCGGTGGAGTCGGTCAACAGGATGTCGATGAACGT
>JAAZYN010000819.1 GCA_014239625.1 Myxococcales bacterium
CCAGGCAGCTGTAGTACACGCAGTGGCCCATCCCGAACATGTGGCAGATCTCGTGCGCCACCGTGGCCATGCTGCGCTCGAGCACCTGCTGGCGCGGCGTCTCGCCCTTCGCGCGGCGGTGAAAGTTGGGGTCGTGTCGGGCGAAGCTGAACACACCGACGCGCTTGTAGAGCGCCGCTTGCCCGAAGACGAAGTTCCAGGCCGGGTCCGGGTACAGGTCCACCATGGTCACGGCCAACGCACAGTACGTGCGGTCGCTCAGCTTCCGCTCCAGCCAGTTCAGCACGTCGGTGGTCAGCATCTGGGTGCCGGTCCTACGCTGTCGTGTCGTCGCGCCGATGGTCGCCACCGGGGTGGGCCTCTGGACGTTGACCTCGATCCCGAAGAACGCCCGAGTGAAGGTCTTCAACGTGGCTAACGACGGCGCCCTCGCGGGCCAGTCACCGACCGGGTGCAGGTCGATCACGTCGCGCCGAGCGCTCACCAGGTTCGGTTCGCTCTCGCGCCACTGCTGAAAGGTCTGGCCGCCCTCCTCGTGCTCGTCAAGCCAGTCCCCGTCGCGCGGCTCTCCCATCGACTCAAAGAAGCCCTCGCCTTCGTCGAACGCTCTCCGTAGAGGTGCAGGGAGGCCCCTCACCGGGCCCACCGCCGAGGCGCGCTCCGCCGCCGTCCTGGGGCGAAAAACCTCCGGGGGCCGCGGGTCACCGGGATCGACAGGCGGTGGGGCCTCTGGCTCACGGCACCCCGCGAGCAGGCCGGAGGCCGCCATGAAGGCGAGGGCTTCGCGACGTGAGACGGTCATGGGCGGTCCTCCGACATGGAACGAGTGATGAACTGTCGCCGGCGCGTTCGTCCGAGTATGGGTACCACGGTTTTGTGTCACGGCCGCCGAAGGGTACCGCCCGAACGATGGCTGCGCACTCGAGGGTACGATGGCTTGGTGCGAATGTGATGGGCAGCTGGCCTGCGAGCTTCGAGCATGGGCGGCAAAGCATGCGGCGTCGGCGACTCACGGCGGGCTGCAGCTCTGGTGTGTACCAGGCACGCCAGCGCGGGGGAGATTCCGGGGATGCGCATGGCCCTGTGCACGAGGGCTGCCAGCTGGAACGGGTTTGCGCCGAGGCTGCAGAAGGTGTCCGCCACCGACCACTGCGCCTTTGCGGGTGTCGAAGCGATACCGTCGCTCTGGCGCTGCTGTACGGTTCCAGTGTGCTTGTCAGGGGTGCGTCGATGCATGGGGCCTCCTGCCCCGGCTATCAAGCAAGCCCCGTTCCAGGTCGTGGCGATGTCGGGGTGGCCATCGTTTCGGTCACTTGCGCGGCCCGTGCGGCGTTTGTCGTGGGTCGGACGTGGGACGCGCACGTGGCCGGTCACGAGGCCCACGGCGCCCATGCTTGCCGCGACCGGGGACGGCTGCGAGTGTGGACGTGACGTGCTCTTGAGCGGGTCGTCACTGATGGCGCAGCTGATGGCGGGTCTGACCCCGGACTCGGCGCCGACGCCAAGACGAAGCCGCAACACCCCCTCCCGGGCCAGCTCGTAGCCAACGCGGCGTCGCGGTAGACCTCGCCCGGCCGGGCCCCCCGGCGACTGGAGCGCGAGCGGCTGAATCGGCCACGCTCACTCACCGAGCGTGGCGATTGAGCCGCTCGCGCCCAGTTGTCGAGGGTGACGGATGGCCCGGTGGGATTTTTACGACGCCAAGGCGCGCGTCGGCCCCGACCCCGTGTCGGGGCCCGATGAAGGCACGCTGTCGACTCGAAAAGAGGCCGCCGGCACGAGCTGGACCGGCGTAGGGAAAAACGTCAGGCCGGACTTCGGACTTCGTTCAGCTTTTTCGTGCTACCCCGGGCGCGGGTACGTTCAACCGTGACCGTCTCGCGGGCATGGAAGTCACACCTGAACGCCCGGGCCTGGCGGATCGGGTCGAACGTGTGGCGGTTTGAGACTCTCCAGCGGCGTGGACGAGGGCGCCTCTGGGCGCGTTGGACTTCGGCGGCGCAGGGATGCATCGTCGCCAGGTATCACACCACGAGGAGCCCCTCTTGCAGACCGAGATCCTTCGCTGCTCGCTCCGTCTGCGGCGATGGGCGCTACTCGCGCTCTCCACCGCGCTGATCGTGGCGGCGTGCCCCGACGACGTCACCAACGGAACGGACGCTGGGGATAGCGCCGCGGCGCCAGACGTCGCCGACGTGGCCACGGCTCCGGACACTACCCCCGAGGCCGGTGGGCCCGACGCCAGCGGAGTGACCGACATCCGCGACGCCACCTTCGCCAATCGAGACCCTGCGTGCTCCGCGTATGTCGGGAGCTACCAGGCCCAAGTGCAGGATTCGAGCAGC
>JAAZYN010000081.1 GCA_014239625.1 Myxococcales bacterium
CGTCCGACTTCGGGACGTCCGATGGGTACGTCGGCGCCATGAAGGGCGTGATCCTGACCCTCGACGCGGGCCTCCGGGTGGTCGACCTCGCTCACGACGTGCCCGCACAGTCGGTGACTCACGGCGCGCTTGCGCTCGCCGCCGCCTGCCCCCATTTCCCCGCGGGCACCGTCCACGTGGCCGTGGTGGACCCGGGGGTCGGCAGCGCTCGCGCTCCGATCGCGCTGTTGGCTGGTGGGCACTGCTTCGTCGGTCCCGATAACGGGATCTTCGGCGAGGTGGCGCGGGCGCTGGGCGGCGCTCAGAGGGTGTACCGCGTCGACCACTCGTTCGGCCCGCGAAGCCCTACGTTTCACGGGCGCGACGTGTTCGCGCCGGCGGGGGCGATCCTGTCTGCGGGTCGGATGAGCCCCGCGGATCTGGGACCCGAACACGTGCCGCTGGTGTCGGGTGATCTCCAGGCTGCGGTGCCGGTGGAGGCGGGCTACATCGGCCGCGTCATCGCCTGGGATCACTTCGGCAACGGCATCACCAACCTCCGCCCGGGCGCGGACGACCGCCTGTACGCTGTGGCGTTGCCCGACGGGGAGCGGGTGCCGGTGGTGACCACCTACTCGGACGTCGAGCGCGGCCAGGGGTTGGCGCTGGTGGGCAGCAGCGGACACCTCGAGGTCGCGGTTCGAGAGGGCTCGGCGCGGCTCCGCTTGGGGCTGGAGCTGGGGGCGGACCTGCTCATCGTGCGGCGGGGCTGACGACGACCCGGGCGCGCTCGCGAGCCGTCCGTCCGCCTCCGCTTTGACTGCAGGGCCCTCGGGCGACGACTACTCCTTGCACTTGAGCTTGGCGGCGGCCACGTGGCCGGTCAGCGAGGGGTCGACCACCTTATAGGCCCGGATCCCCTCGAGGACCTTTTGAACGCGGTACTTGCAGAAGCGCATCGAGGGGACCTCGGCCGCGAGCACCTTGCCGGCCAGATCGACGTAGCAGGCGCGAACGATCTCGGCTCTAGCTGCCTTCTGCCACGGACTGGGGACCAGCTCCTGGAGGCGTTTCATCGCTTTTTCGCACGCCCAGGGGAGCGTCATCCGCTCTTTCTTGAGCTCATCGGCGACTCTGGACTTGGCCTCCGCGACGTGGGCTCCGACCTCCGCCTCCCGACACAAGACCTGGGCCTTCTTGTTGGCCGCGGCGCCGATCGCTCCGGCGACCTTCTTCAGGTTGGAGCACATGACGTAGACCTTCTGCTTTTCGCCCTTGCCGTCGCGGACCGCTACGAGGCGCGTCGTGAGGTCCTTGTAGACCCTCCCCAAGACCTCCTCGCAGGCGTCTTTGGCGGCCTCATTTCCGGCGGCGAAGTCGCTCTGGCATGCGCTCTTGAGCGCGAACAGGCGGTCGTCTTTGAGCGCGGTCTCCAACCCATGGCGGAAGGCCGCGCCGCAACGCTTTGCCAGCTCTTTGTCGCGCTTGACCCAGGGCAGCTGACAGGTGGCCTCCACCTTGTACGGCGTGTTCTTCTTCACGTAGGTCTCGAGCGCCTTGATGGCGACCCCAAAGCAGGTCGCTCGGAGGTCGTCGTGCGCGGCCAGCGTGTCCGAGTGTCGCTTGCACTGCTGGAGGGCGTGACCTGGCTCGCCCTTTTCGATGCTCTGCCTGATCTTGTGGACGTCGCGGAGCACGCGCTTTTCCTCTTCGCACGCGATGTAACTCTTGCAATCGCTGGCGCTCTCGGCGCACTCCTTGCTGTCGAGGGCCTTCTGATGCGGTGCGTCTTTGCCCAGCTGCTCGTCACAGCGGGCCACGATCTCGGACTTGTTGACGCCCTGGCCCTTGAACCTGCCGCACTCCAGCTGGTAGTCGGCGATGTCTCCACAGACGCCGCCGCAGCTGGTGGCGCCATAAGCGACAGCGAGCGCGATGAGGGCTCGCAGGGGATGGCGAAGTGCGGTCAACGCGTGCTCCTCATGTCACACCATTGGAGTCCGAGACGTGATACGTGCGACGATAGACCCAGCGGTTGCACAGTGGCAAGGCCGAGCATAGTGGACAATCGGTGGTATCGGAGGCGATGGGTCAGGTGGACGACCAACGTCGTGGTGGTCCTGAGCCTCGTGTGGATGGTCGGCAGGTTTCAGAGCCGTCACCTCATCGATGAGGCTGTCGCGGCGCCGGAGTTCGAGCTGACGGCCCTCGACGGTTCGCGCCACCGGCTAAGCGACTATCGGGGGAAGCGCGTGCTCATCGTGTTCTGGGCGCCGTGGTGCACCGTCTGTAAGCTCGAACACGACAACGTCGAGCGCGTGCGAGCATGGAACGAAGAGGCGTCCACGGTGGTGCTGTCGGTGGCCCTGTCCTACGAGAGCGTGGACGCGGTCAGGGCGTTCGCGTCGGACGCCGGTGAGGACGAGCGGTATGTGCTGCTCGGCACCCGGCAGCTCGGCCGCCGCTATAACGTGGAGGCGTTCCCGACCCACTACATCGTCGATCGAGACGGCAAGGTCGCCTACGCGGGGCAAGGCTACACCACCACCCTCGGGCTGCATCTGCGCTTGTGATAGGGTGCCCGCGTGAGTCATCGCCGCCCCATCCTCGCCGTCATCGGCGGGGCCGACGCCGACGCCGACGCGCTCGCCCTGGCCGAGGCGGTGGGCGCCGCCGTGGCTCGGGCCGAGGCGGGGCTCCTGTGCGGTGGCCGCGGCGGCGTCATGGAGGCTGCGGCCCGGGGCGCGGCGGCAGGCGGTGGCCTCACGGTGGGGATCTTGCCCGGCGCCTCGTGCGCTGACGCGAACCCGCACGTGGCGGTGGCCATCGCGACCGGCATCGGAGACGCTCGCAACGCCGTCATCGCCCGCTCCGCCGATGCCCTCATCGCGGTCGGTGGTCGCTACGGCACCCTGAGCGAGATCGCCTTTGGGCTCGCCTTTGGCAAACGCGTGGTCAGCCTGGAGAGCTGGGTGCTCGAGGATCGCGGTGGGGACCTTCACTACGCTGATGATGCAGCGCAGGCGGTTCGCGTCGCGTTGGAGGCGCCCGCGTGTCTTCGATAGGGCGCTGTCTGCTCGCGCTGACGCTGCTCCTGCTCGCGTCAGGCGCGACGGCTGGAGGGCCGCAGCCCCGGCCGGAGCAGACCCATGTCGAGTGGCGACGCCACGCCGACGGGACCATCCACGTCACCGGGAGCCGGCGGGGGACCCGCTTGAAGGAGGCCACCGCGCTGCTGCAGTCGGTGGCTGATCGCCTCGACTGTCTACGGACCCACGTGCGTCATGTCCGCTGGTCGCGGCTCAGCTGGCGGGACGGTCGGGTGCAGGGGACGGCCACCGCAGAGTCGGCGCTCTATGGCAACGTCGCGCTGCTGTCCCTGCGCGACCTGCTCCCTGGCCGGGCCACCGCGGGCTCCGGGGTGCAGCAGATCCGTACGAGGTCCGCCACGCCGAGGTTTCGGGTGCGGATCCTGGTGGGGCTCCCGCCGGCCCAGCAGCGTCAGCGGCGGCGCCCCGCCGGTGACCCCCGGGAGGGCCGCTGAGGGCGCGAGCGCCCGCGGTCGCTCGAGAGGGGCCTGAGCGATGCCGGCGGTGGGCGGCGAGAGGGCTTGGGAGAGACCGCGACCCGCGGCACGTCGATTCGCGGTATCCTGGCCCCAGAGGCCCTGACCGATGGAGTGGAACATGATGGCAAGTGTCTGGCCGCAGGACTTCGAACCGGTCCCCGCAAAAGAGTGGACGACTCAAGATCCTGGAGATCTGGCGCGCAAGTACGACACCGTCGAGAGTCACGGCTGGTACTCGAATCTGGAGCCCACGGTGGAGGAGCTGGCAGGCGCGCTCGGTCCGGGCGACGTGCTGCTGGACTACTCCGGGGGCACGGGGATCTTTGCCGACCGCCTGCTGCGGCGGATGGGCGACCGATCGTGCGGCGTCTTGGTGGTCGACTCCTCGCCGAAATTTCTTCGACTCGCGCTGGCGAAGCTCCACACGGATCCCCGCGTCGCCTATCGACTCATCCGGTACGTGAAGGCCGAGCGACGGCTCGAGCGCCTCGACGAGGTCCTCTCGGCGGGGTTGCTTGAGCGCGGTGTCGACGCCATCACGTCGACCAACGCGATTCACCTCTACTATGGTCTGGACGAGACGCTGACCTCCTGGTTCCAGCTGTTGCGGCCGGGCGGCGCGTGCTTTGTGCAGTCGGGAAACATCGCCAACCCGGAAAACCGCCGTGAGGAGTGGATCATCGACGAGACGGTCCACGCCATCCACGCGGCGGCCATCGCGATCACTCGGCGCGACGATCGTTACGCCGCCTATCGCGACGTCCTCGACGACGCGGAGCGGATGGCGGCGCACGACCGGTTGCGCAACAAGTACTTCCTGCCGGTTCGGCCGCTGTCGTTTTACCTGGACGCTCTGGGGGCTGCGGGCTTCGACGAGGTCAGCGCCAGGTCGCAGCGCATCGACGCCAGAGTCGTGGACTGGTACGCCTTCATCAGCGCCTACCACGAAGGGGTCCTCGGCTGGGTCGGAGGGTCGCGCCGGATCGAGGGTCGGGAGCCCTCCGAGGAGGCGGTCCATGACCGGTTGGCGCTGATCCGGGAGGCGATGTCCGAGATATTTCCGGGCCAGGCCGCGTTCCCCTGCCGCTGGACGTACATCACCGCGAAGCGAAGCTGAGGCACGTGGTGGCATCCGAGGATGGAATGCGGCGTCGCAGGCCGCGGTTCGATGTTCCGTGAGCTTGATTCGCGCCGGAGTGCTCGTGGCGGTTCCCCTGTTGGGGACCTCGTTGATGGCCTTCGCCCTGGGCTGGTTGGGGCGTTACGCCTACGTCATAGGGATGTCCGTGATGGGGCTGGGGCTCACCGCCGGCGCCTTGAGCGCGGTGGCGTCGCTGGGCGTCTCGGGGACCGTCCGCAGGCCCGCGCGCTGGCTGGCCGTGGTCGCCGTGATCGTGGGCTGGGTAGGTCTCCAGTGGATGGACGATGTGCAGTTCCGGAGCGCGTTCCGATACGACTTCGCCGCGGCTGGCTTCGCCGATAGCGGCGCGGCGGCGGACGAGGCCATCACCGAAGACGACATCGCTTTTTTCGGAGAGGACGCAGAGCACGCGCTCGAGGAGCAGGTGGTCGCGGCTGTCGGCTTTGGTGGCGTGACCGGTCGGTGGCTGTTTCGTGCGGACGCCGGCGTGCGTCTGGTGGGGCCGTGGCACTCCGGGCGCGGCATCGCCGTGGGGCGGGTCGGGGCCATCCTCTGGGCCGTGGCCGAGGTGAGCTTGGCGCTGCTGCTGGCGGCTACAGTGCTGGCTCGCGTGCGGCGGCGGCGAGGGCAGGTGGCTCCTCAGCCCACGTGACGGGTGAGCTCCAGCACCACCGCGGTGAGCAAGGCGATGCCGCAGATGGCGGCCACCCAGCGGGCTTGCCGGATCCCCGAGGCCAGCTCCACATCCTGGTCGGTGCCGCGCCGGGGTCCCTCGCGTCGTTGTCCCTGGCGCCGATCCGAGCCCGACCGTCGCTGCGCCCGTGTCGCCTCGGGTGGCTGCCCCTTCGGGCGGCGCTTGGCCCGCGCGGTCGGCTCCGGGGTCTCTTCAGGAGCTGTTGACCCCTGTGCGACATTGGGCGACGCCTTCTTGAGTCGCCGCGCGACCCGCCGCGCGACCGCTCTGGCGGCTGAGTCGTCGCCCTCGACGGTGAGCGTGACGAGGGCCTCCAGGGCCTCCGCCGGGCTGGTGAAGGCGTCCTCACCGTCGCCCTGCACCCTGTCGATCCAGGCGTCCAGCGCGACGGGCCAGGCGTTGCAAAACCGCTGCGCCAGCCCTGCCACCGCCAGCAAATCCGCCCCCGGTGGGGCGTCGGCCTGGCCGAAACCGCTGACCTTTATCGTGCCGTCGGCCTCCAGCAGCACATCGCCGGCGTCGAGCCGGCCGTGGACGAAGCCCTCCGAAAACGCGCTGGCGGCCACCAGGCTCTCCAGCACGGCGAGCAGGACCAAGCGCGCTTCGGCGGGCTTGAGCCCCTTTGATCGCTTGGGCAGGAGGTCTGCCAGGGCCACCCCGGGGGCCAGCTCCCGCACCGCGTACGCTCGGCCCTCCAGCGCTCCGGCCTCGAGGGTGGCGGCGACCCGCTGATGGTGGAACCCGATGGCTCCTTCGGATCGCTGCACGAAGGCCTCCACCGCCTCCTTATCGGCGGCGCCGATCGGATGCACGATGGCCAGCGCGATCTCCCGTCCGGAGGCCCCGTTAGCGTCCTTGATGGCGCGATAGACCGTGCAGACCTCCCCCTCGCCGAGGACGTGCAGCAGCCGGTACGGGCCGAAACCTTGAAGTACTGGGACCATCACAGGATCGTTGGGGCGGTTTGTCCGCCGCGTCAAAAAACTTCAGAACAGCGCGCCTCGCCGGACGTGACACGGATCGAGTCGCGACAGGCTTGCCCTGCTGGCGATCGGTCGTTAACCCCTGTGCGCACCACCGCCACACTCATCTCCGAGCAACCACGAGGTCATCATGAACATCTTGCGCCCCCTTCTGGCCGGCATCGCGACCGGCATTGGAATGCGCTTCGGCTCCGATCTGTACGACAAGATGAAGGCGAAGGCGCCCGAGGGTGGGAGCCTCAAGGGCTTCAACCCGTTCTCCAGCAACGAAGAGGCGGAGGCCGAGGCGGAGACCGCCCAGACGAGCTGACTCCAGCCCGGCCAGCCTGATGCCGTCAACGCCCCGACCTCGCGGCCGGACGGACGGCCTGCGCGGCGGGGCGCTCCATGGCTCCGCCGAGGAGCCATGGGTCGAACATCGGTGGACGGCCGCGTGTGACGCTGCTAATACCGGCTCCCAGGCCCTTTCGGGAGCACGCCGTGTCGAATCTTCAGCGTCTCAACAGCACGCTCCAGACCTCTAGCCCAGAGTTTCGAGAGAACCGGGCTGCCATGGTGGCGTTGGTAGACGAGCTCCGGCAGCGCCGGACCCTCGTCGCCGCTGGCGGCAAGGGGATGCAGCGGCAGCTGGATCTGGGCAAGATGCCGGCGCGGCAGCGCGTCGAGCGGCTCGTCGATCCCGGAACCCCGCTCCTCGAGCTGTCCGGCCTCGCCGCCTGGGACATGTACGGAGGAGCCGCGCCGGCGGCCGGTGTGATCACCGGGGTCGGGATGGTGTCCGGAGTCGAGTGTGTGATCGTGGCTAACGACCCGTCGGTCAAGGGCGGGACGTATTTCCCGCTGACGGTCAAAAAGCACATACGGGCTCAAGAGATCGCCTTGGCCAATCACTTGCCCTGCGTCTACCTGGTCGACTCCGGGGGCGCTTTTTTGCCGATGCAAGACGAGGTCTTCCCCGACCGCCACCACTTTGGGCGGATCTTCTTCAATCAGGCCAACCTCTCGGCGGCGCGCATCCCTCAGATCGCCGTCGTGATGGGGTCGTGCACCGCCGGCGGCGCCTATGTGCCGGCGATGAGCGACGAGACCATCATCGTCAAGGAGCAGGGCACCATCTTTCTGGGCGGACCGCCCTTGGTGAAGGCCGCCACCGGTGAG
Organism: Myxococcales bacterium; assembly: GCA_014239625.1. Lineage (GTDB taxonomy): Bacteria > Myxococcota_A > UBA9042 > PHBI01 > JAAZYN01 > JAAZYN01. The sequence continues at coordinate 7,524 of JAAZYN010000081.1, forward strand.
GTGGTGTCGGCGGAAGATCTGGGAGGCGCGGACGTGCACACGCGGCTGTCGGGGGTGGCCGACCACTTCGCCCTCGACGACGGTGACGCCCTCGAGCGCGCGCGGCGGATCGTCGCCACGTTGAACCGGCCCAAGCACCTGTCCATGGACCTGGCGCCGCCGGAGGATCCGGCCTACGCCCCCGAAGAGATCTATGGGGCGATCCCGGTCGACCGACGCAAACCCTATGACGTGCGGGAGGTGATCGCGCGGATCGTGGACGGTTCGCGCTTTCAGGAGTTCAAGGCCAGATACGCCACGACGATCGTCACCGGCTTTGCGCGAATTCACGGCTACCCCGTGGGTATTATTGCGAATAACGGTGTTCTCTTCGGCGAGTCTGCGCTGAAGGTGACCCACTTCATCGAGCTCTGCTGCCTGCGCAAGATCCCGCTGGTCTTCCTGCAGAACATCACCGGGTTCATGGTCGGTCGGCAGTACGAGAACAAGGGCATCGCGCGGGACGGGGCGAAGATGGTCCACGCGGTGGCCACCGCGAACGTGCCGTGTTTCACCGTGATCATCGGCGGGAGCTTCGGGGCGGGCAACTACGGCATGTGTGGACGCGCGTACGACCCGCGGTTTATGTGGACCTGGCCGAACTCGCGGATCTCGGTGATGGGTGGCGAGCAGGCGGCCGGCGTGTTGTCGACCGTCAAAGAAGATCAGCTGGCCCGCAGGGGGCAGAGCTGGACGGCTGAGGACAAGGCGGCCTTCGAGGCGCCGATCCTCGAGACCTATGAGCGTGAGGGCAGCCCGTATTACGCGACGGCGCGGCTGTGGGATGATGGGATCATCGACCCGGCGGACACGCGCAAGGTCTTGGCGCTGTCGATCTCAGCGAGCTTGAACGCGCCTATCCCGGACTGGAAGCCGGGCGTGTTCCGTATGTAGGAGGAGGCGAGGATGGCCGACGAACCCAAGATACTCGTAGAGCGCGACACGCCGGGGCACCCGGTGGCCCGGGTCTGGTTCAACCGGCCGGCCAAGCGCAACGCCTTCGATGGCGAGACCATCGAGCAGCTGCTCGGGGCGCTGGAGATGTTGGCGGCGGATGACACCGCGCGGGTCATCGTGCTGGGCGGCAAGGGCAAGGGCTTTTGTGCTGGCGCAGACCTGAAGTGGATGGCTCAGCAGGGGCGGTCAGCCGACAACATGTCGGGCACTCGGGCGCTGGCGGGCCTGTTCGACGCTATCAACGAGAGCCCCAAGCCGGTGATCGGTCGGGTGCACGGCTCGGTGCGCGGAGGCGGCAATGGGATCGTCGCTTGCTGCGATATCCCCGTGGGCACGGTGAACGCCTCGTTTGCGTTGACCGAGGTGCGGTTGGGGCTGGCGCCGGCGGTCATCTCACCGTACGTCATCGCGCGGATGGGGGTCCCGGCGGCGCGCGAGCTGTTCATCACGGGCGCCGTCTTCGACGCCCAACGAGCGCGCGAGCTGAGCATGCTGCAGCGGGTCGTGGCCACCGACGAGGAGCTGGACGCCACCATCGCCGCGATCGCCGCCGACATCATCAAGGGCGGGCCGAACGCGGTAGCGACCTGCAAGGGGCTGGCGCTGTCGGTGATGGACTTGCCCAAGGCTGAGCGGCTGGCACACACCAGCGGCGTGTTGGCGGGTCTGCGCAGCAGCAAAGAGGCCCAAGAGGGCATGATGTCGTTCATCCAGAAGCGGAGCCCCAGGTGGGTGACAGAGCCGTGAAGCCAGTGACCACATTGCTCATCGCCAACCGTGGGGAGATCGCGGTCCGCATCGCTCGAGCCTGCGCCGCCGAAGGTGTGACCTCGGTGGCCGTGTACTCCGAGGCGGACGCTGAGGCGTCGCATCGGTGGGCCGCGGACCGGTCGATATGTATTGGGCCGGCGAAGGCCGCCGACAGCTATCTGAACGTCCACAAGGTGTTGCAGGCGGCCCGCGAGGTGGGGGCGGACGCGGTCCATCCAGGCTACGGTTTTCTAAGCGAGAACGAGGCGTTCGCGCGGGCTGTCGAGGCCGCCGGGCTCACCTGGGTCGGGCCGCCGCCGGACGCCATCGCCGCGATGGGCTCCAAGATCGACGCGCGCGCCACGATGAGCGCCGCGGGTGTCCCGGTCGTGCCGGGGCTGGATCGGGCGGAGGCGGACCTGGACGCGCTGGCGGCGTTCGCCGAAGAGATGGGCTTCCCGGTGCTGGTCAAGGCGGCCTCCGGCGGCGGTGGCAAAGGGATGCGCGCGGTGCATGCGCCGGCTGACCTCCAGGAGGCGGTGGAGGGGTGCCGGCGCGAGGCGGCGGCGTCCTTTGGAGACCCCACGGTCTACCTCGAGAAGCTCCTGGTGCGGCCTCGCCACGTCGAGATCCAAGTCTTCGCAGATACACAGGGTAACGCTGTTCACCTGGGCGAGCGCGAGTGCTCGATCCAGCGGCGCCACCAGAAGGTGATCGAAGAGGCGCCCTCGCCCGCGGTGGATGACGACCTGCGCGCGCGAATGGGGGACACGGCCTGCGTGGTGGCGCGGGCCGCGAACTACCAAGGCGCGGGGACCGTGGAGTTCATCCTC
>JAAZYN010000820.1 GCA_014239625.1 Myxococcales bacterium
CAAGCCGATGCGCGCCCCCGCCCGCTCGATCAGCTGGCGGATCGAGCGCCGCGCTGGCCGACGGGCAGGTTGCTGCGTTGCCTCGGGCTCACTCGGGTCGGCGCGCACTGTACGCGTTCGGCGGCTCAGCAGGGCGGCGATCCCCAGCTTGGTCCAGCGGGCCAGGGCCGACCAGGCGCCGCCACGGCGCGTCGCCGATGGGTGCGCGCTGGCTTCGCCACGGTAGGACATCAGAGGGACCCCCTCACCGACAGCGCCGCCCTCGTCGGTCGGGTCGTCGATCAACGGGACGCTGGCGGGACTCGCTCCCAGCCCCCGGGCGGCGAGCAGGCACCAGGCCGACAGGTCGAGCCACGCGTCCACCCTGACGCCGGGACCACGGAGCGGAGTGACCCTCAGTCGGCCCGCTGAAGGCGCCAACAACAGGAGGCCGTTGGAGCTCGGCTCCTCCCCGGTCGCCCGGGCCAAAGCGCCTTCGTCTGCCGGCGTCGCCGACAGCACCCGCCCGTGTCGAGTGAGGGGGAGGCCTGTGGCGCTCTCGCAGGACATCGGGCGCGCAAGGGGCCACTGGACCACCCAGCCGTCCTCCATGGGGTAGACGATGCAGCCGGGCTCCCAGGCCGAGATGACCCGCTCGCGCCCCGCGTGGGCGCCGATGAGCCGGGTCTGAATCCAGAGACCAGCCGCGGCGACGACGCCGTGATGCAGCAACGGGTGGCTCATGGCGGCGTCCGGGCGGTCTGTAGCCGCCGCAGATCCAGCTCCATGAGGGTGGTCTGATGCTCCAGCGAGTAGACCGCCAGCGCCGCCTGATCCGTCACCCACACTACCTGGGCGTCGGCGTGGTTGCACGCGGCCGCGGTGACCCGACCCTTGACCCGCGGTAGCGACCACGTGTTGCGCGCCCCTTCCAGGAACAGCCGGTGGCCATCATCGATGACCAGGCTTGGCTCAGCGCCGAACCGCAGGTTTCGTGTGACGCCGACAACACGCGCGCCGGGGGCGACCTCCAGGTCCAATCCATGGCGGCCTTGGACGATCCGCCAGGCGCCGGGGGCATGCTCCGCGGCGACCAACGAGACGTTGTCGGGCCCCTGCCACCCGGCGTGCCCAAAGAAGAGGGCAGGGATATGACCCGCCGGTGAGGGCGGCAGGGTGTAAAGGGTCTGTGGGCGGCCGTTCGCGGAGCTCATGGCGTAGAGTGTCAGGGAGTTTCCTGGCGCCATCGCGCCGACGATGACGCGCCCGTGGCTGGCGCAAAGACCGACCACACCGTCGAACACGACCGTCGACGTGCCGTCCCGGTTGAGTCGCCGCAGCACCCCGTCGGGACACTCCAACAAGGCCGAGTCGTTGGCACCGCGCAGCAGCCGCAGCGTGGACTCTCCGCCCTGGAAGACCTTCGGAACAAGCCACCGCTGGCCGCTGCCGTGGCCCGCCCGGTCGTTACCTCGTATGCGGATCCGACCGGACTCATCCAGGGTCGCGCCGATGAACTGGCGTCGGGTCCAGCCCAAAGCGGTGAAGCGCTCGCCGGAGGGGCGCCTGATGATCCGCGCCGCCCTGGACTCAGCTCCTGGCTCATGAGGGATGTGCAAGGCCGCGGCGTCGCCGCCGGGCAGCCGTATCAAGAGACGCCGCCCGCTGGGCGCGAATGCGAAGGGCAGATGGAGCGGACCGGCGAAGTCCGGACCGCCGTCGGCTCGCAGCGCGTCCGCCGAGAAGGGAGCTCGCAAGATCCGCGCGCAGAGGCGATCGGAAGGGAGCTCCAGGCGAATGTGGCGTGGGGCATGACCTTCGCCCCGGTTCACCGTGACCTCCACGAACCTCCCCATCGGGGTGACCGCCTCTTCGATCACCGCGGCACAATCGCTCAATCGCTCGGCGCCGGGTCCGCCGATGACCCACACCCGATCGGCGCCGGATGGCAGGCCCAGGCGCTCGCGCCATCGGATCAGGTCACCGGGACAGGCCTCCTTCAGGCTGCGTCGATCGAGCCAGCGGCGCACGTCGTCGCTTCGCAAAGCGTCGAATATCGGCCCGGAGGGCTCTTGCAGCACGCCCCAACGAAATCGCGCTGATGCGCGCTCAGCGGCGTGGCCGATGACCGCCAGAAACGCCAGCTGCACCAGCCGGGGCGCGCCAAACTGCAGGGGGCCTGCGTCGACCAGCGCGGCGACCTCCGGGCTGCTGCTGTGGGTCGTCGTGGCGAGCCGTAGGAAGCTCTGCTCGCCACAACTGGCGCGGCGCAAGAACTCCTCCGGGGCAGCCTCCGCGAGAGCCCAGTCCGTGGCGACCAAGCGCTCCCAAGAGCCCCGGGTGCCCAGCCCGTCGATGCCGTCG
>JAAZYN010000821.1 GCA_014239625.1 Myxococcales bacterium
GAGACAGGGTCAGTACCTCCTGAATGGTGGTACCTCCCACCGCTCGGTTGAGGGTGATGACCTCTTGAAGGATGAGGCCCAATGCGTAGAGATCGCTGCGGCCATCGAGCTCCGTGTTGCGTCCAGCGGCCTGCTCGGGCGACATGTAGCGGGGCGTGCCGACGGCCTCGCCGATCATCGTCATCTCGTCATCACGCGAGACGTCGAGTCGGCGCGGGTGGCGCGCGAAGTGCTCACCTTCGCGCGGCGGGTGACCCGGCCGGCGACGTGACTTCCCCACGCCGTCATCGCTCAAAGCGGCAGTCTGTGGGCGACCGCAGCCCGTCAGCTGGCGCCCCGGCTCACCTCAGGAGTCGCCGAAGCCGGCCCGAAGCCCCTCGCCCTGCGCACACATGTAGCAGGGGCGATCCTTCTGCCGCAGCGCGTTGGCGTCCACGAAGTTGGCCATGCACGTGAAGATCGAGAACCGCTTGTTGTAGCCCCGGCAGTAAAATGTGTCGGGATCTTCGAAGCTTTTGGGTGCAAGATTCATTCAAAAAGACCTTTTGGCGATGGTGCGAGCCCGTCCGAACTGCCCGCCGTTCTTTTTTGGCCGCAAGGTCGCACCAACGGAGACCCTTCGACGTGAAGCGCGGGCTGAATACATGCTCGCCTCAACGGAATCAAGAGGCGCGATACTATTTATGTAACCGCCATGACGCAGCGTGTCATTCGATCCTGAACATGTGCCATCCGTTGCCGGGTCACGAAGGGACCTGCTATGAGGCGTGCCGTGCTTCATATGATCAACGTCAGCAAGGCCTACGGCGACAAGACCCTCTTCGAAGAGCTGTCGTGGCATGTGGCTCCGCGCCAGCGCATCGGGCTGGTGGGGCCGAACGGCGCCGGAAAGACCACGCTGTTCAATATCATGTTGGGTCGCTTGGCCGCTGACGGTGGCCAGATCGTACACAACAAGCGCGTCCGCATCGGCCATCTGGAGCAGGAGCTGGGAGACTACGGCGGCCGCCGAGTGGTCGACGTGGTGGCGGAGGCCGACGAGGAGCTGGCTTCCCTGGAGGCTGAGCAGAAGGCTCTGCAAGACGCTATGGACGGTGGAGATCACCGCCAGGCGACGCTGGATCGCTACGCCGATGTGTCGACCCGGTTCGAGTCCTTGGGGGGCTATGGCCGACAAGCCGAGGCGCGACGGATCCTGAACGGGCTCGGTTTCCCGCAGGACTGGATGGAGCGCCCGGCTCACGAGCTCTCCGGTGGATGGCGGATGCGCGTCTCCCTGGCCCGCCTGTTGCTGGTAAAGCCGGAACTGTTGCTGCTGGACGAGCCGACCAACCACCTGGATCTGGAGACGCTCGTCTGGTTTGAGGAGTACGTCAGCGACTACCCAGGCAGCCTGGTCGTCATCAGCCATGACCGGACCCTGCTCAACGCGATCTGCACCAGCATCGCCGAGCTCTCCGCCAAGGGCGTGACGGTCTACTCGGGGAACTACGACGTCTATCTGCAAGAGCGGCAAGAGCGGCGGGAGCGCCAGGCCGCCGCGGCGGTCAACCAGGCCAAGAAGCTCGCCCAGACCGAGCGTTTCATCGAACGCTTCCGCTCCAAGAACACCAAAGCCACCGCGGTTCAGTCGCGGATCAAGGCGCTCGAGAAGGTCGAGCGGATCCAAGCGCCGGAGGCACGAGACAAGGCCATCCGCTTTCGCTTCCCGCCGGCGGAGCGCAGCGGCAAGGACGTCGTCGTCATCGACAAGGTCCGCAAGGCCTACGGTGAGCACGTGGTCTACGAGTCCTTGGAGGCGCTCATCCAGCGCGGCCAACGCATCGCCCTGGTGGGGCCCAACGGTGCCGGGAAGTCGACGCTGCTCAAGCTCCTGTCGGGGACCATCGCGCCCACCTCCGGGACGGTCAGGCTGGGGCACAACGTGACGCGATCGTACTTCGCGCAGCATCAGGCCGACGCGCTCGACACCGAGCGCACCGTGCTGCAGGAGATGGAGTCGGCTGCGCAGTTCGACGACATCCCCCGTTGCCGGGGGACCTTGGGCGCGTTCAAGTTTCGTGGCAACGAGGTGGACAAGCTGGTGGGCGTGCTGTCGGGGGGCGAGAAGTCGCGCCTCGCGCTGGCCAAGATGCTCCTCAACCCGGCGAACCTGTTGCTCTTGGACGAGCCGACGAACCACCTGGACATGGACAGCCGGCAGGTCCTCGAAGAGGCCATCGCGCAATACGACGGTACGCTGATCGTGGTCAGCCACGACCGACACTTCATCAACGCCGTGGTGACGTCCGTCATCGAGGTCATCGATGGTCACCTGACCCACTACGAAGGTGACTTC
>JAAZYN010000822.1 GCA_014239625.1 Myxococcales bacterium
GGCGACGGCCAGGCGGCGCTGATCGGAAAACACGGCGGCGCCGGCATACCCCAGGAGATCTACGCGCCCCACCGGACCGCCCGCCAACCGGGGACCTTCGGGATGAACCTGGAGGCCCTCGCGGTCCTGCCCCTGGGTCTGGGCGCAGGGCTGACCCTTGAAGGCCCCTTTGGTTTCCGAGCCGGCCTCAGCGTAGGCGCCATGCCGACCAGCTTCCTCACGTTGGCTCTGCAATCTATCCGACAGCCAGGGGCCTACACCGCCGAGCAGGCCGAGGCCGTCCTGGATCATCTGGAGGACCCGCTGTTCATGAGAGTCTCCTTTGCCCTGTGTCCGCCGGACTGGGGTGGGTTTTACCTGGGAGTGGGTTACGGGTTCCTGCGGGTGGCGGCGTCACTCAAAGCCGGCGACATCGACTCCAGCATGTGGCCCGCCATCGCCGGCATCAACAGTCAGACCTATGCCGGGCTGGCGGTCGTCTCCCATCACCTGACGGCCGACATCGGCTGGGAGTTCGAGCTGAGTCATCACTGGCGTCTACGCGCCAGCGTCGGCGGCATCTTCACCCTCGCGAGCCAGGCCAGCATCTCGGCCAACAGTTTGACCAAAGTGGTCACAGAAGAGGTCCGCCGAGCGCAGACGCGGGAGGCAGAGACGGCGATCGAGGACGCGGTCGTGGCGTACGGCACCATCCCCAGCGTCACGATCGCGCTGTCGTATCGCATCTTCTGAGGCCTCTGCGCCGATCCGTCGACGGCACGACAGCCACGAGGACAACCCCAACACCCGGCGGCCTGCCGCGACGCCGTCGGACGCCGTCGGACGCCGTCGGAGCGACGCAGAGCGGGTGCGACGATACAAGGAGCGCAGTGTGTCCGCATGATCGAGGGCGCGCGCGCCCTCGCCTTCCGCGGCCCCCTCGCCCTGCACCCGGCCTCGCCGGTCGAGCGTTCCGCGCAGCCGCGACCGCGCAGCCACGCCGTGACGGCGTCGTTGGCGACGGACCTCTCGCCCGCTCGATCGCGGCACCAGGTCGAGGTCCGGCAGGGATGCGACGCGACGAGGCTGAGCCCGGCACCTGTCGAAGGGCCCACAATCGGCGCCCCGCAAGGGTCTGAGTCGCGACCTTCGGCTTCGGTTGCACGCCACGTTGGTCCCGAGAGTGCACCTGGCCAAGGGGTGAGGCATCGTGGTGTCCGTCCCCGCTGACTTTCGGAAGAGAGCCATGTCCTTCACCCCACACCCTGTCTGCTCCCCGCTCCTCCGGTACTGCGCGCTGGCGGTGCTCTCAATTACGAGCGCCTGCGGCGATGGCCCCGTCGAGCCGTCCCTGCTGGAGCAGTCTCGGGTCGTCGCTGTGCGCTCCGTCGGCGGCTCCCTCGCGCCAGGCACAGACAACACCTTGGAGGCGCTCGTCTTCGAGGCCGAAGCGCTCAGCTGGCGGGGGTGCCCGTTTCCGTGGATCCCTCCGAACCCGGAGCTCGGCTACGAGGCTCTCACCTGCGTCTTCGGAGAGACCCCATTGGGCGAGGGTAACCCCCTGACGTTCCCCGTACCCGACGGCGTCGAGGAGCTCTGGATCGCCATCGACGGGACGAGCACCAGCCCCGCCGCTACCCCGCTGCTGACGACCCTCTTTCGGTTCCGCGCCGACAGCCCCTCCGCAGCCGCCGAGCCGTTCACGGCGAGCACGATGAGCGAGGGGGTCGTCGACAACGCAGAGCTGACGACCATCGCCGCGGGCGCGTCCATCGACATGGCGGCGCTGCTGGGCCCTCCCACGACGAGCGGGCGGTGGTCAACTGGTACACCACCGGGGGCCTGTTCGAGCCCTTCCGCAGCTTCGGTGCCGATCCGAGCGAGCTCACGGCACCCGACGAGCCTGGCGCCATCACCCTCTTCGTCGTGCTGCGCAACCCCGATGAAGGCGTCGCCTGGTATACGACCACGGTGTCGGTCACGGAGGCCACGCCGTGAGCAAAGGGACGCACGTGAACGTCACCGGCTTCGCCGTCTTGCTGGCTGCCCTGCAGCTGGCCGCTGCGCCGCCCCAACCGGCGGCCGACGCCCCGGTGATTCCACCGCGGCTGGTAAAGGTCGACCAGGTCCAGGCCGGTGTCGGTGCCCGTCGGGGGATCGTCCACACGGTGGTCATCGAGCTGGTCGTCACGGTGGACGGCACCACCAGCGACATCACCGTCATCAGCGGACCGGGCGGGGCGTGGGACAAGGCCGTCGTGGCGGCCTTCTCCAGGGCCCGGTTTACTCCCGCCACCAAGGGCGGAGCCCCCATCGCCGTGCGAATTCGCGTGCCGGTGACCGTCGGCACGGCGCCCT
>JAAZYN010000823.1 GCA_014239625.1 Myxococcales bacterium
GGCCCCGCACGCGCACAAGGGGCCCGTGGGACCCGTCGGTGTTCGGGCGTCGGTGGCCGTGACGGCAGACACACGAGCGCCCGGGAGAGTGCGACTCTCCCGGGCGTCAGAGGGGTCGGAGTGGAGAGGCCGTGTTACAGCTTGATGGCCTCGAACTCGCAGCTGCCGTTGGCGCAGACAACGGTCGACGGGGCGGCGCACTTCACCGCGGGGCAGATGATGGCGGCGCAGTGCTGACCCCAGCTGTCGGCGTTGTGTTGAGCCTCCTCGAGGCTCATCGCCTGGTAGTTGCACAGCGGGCAGTAGCACTGGTTGGGGTTCTTTACGGCCTTGGTGTAGTTGCTCGCGGTGCATCCGCTGTTGTTCCAGCACTCGCCGCCACCGACGCGGAGGTAGAACTGGGTCACCGACAGGACCGACTCGGCGCCGATGGTACCGGTGGCCAGCAGGTCCCCGGTGCTCATGGCCTCCTGGGCCGCGGTCAGGTCGTCGGCGCCGGCCATGACGGCGCTGAAGTCGGGAGCGACGAGGGTCGTGGTGGCGCTGTTCAAGGTCAGGGCGCTGACGTTCTGGCACGGCGCCTTGGCGCACACGATGCCCGTCTGGGTCAGCGCGTAGGCGCCGCCGGTGGCCGGGTTCGTGGTGGCCGCCTCCCAGGCGTCGTCGACCTTGAGGACCCCGAGCTTGCCGAAGCCGGAGTAGGGGCGTGAGCCCAGCGTGGCGCTGACGATGATCTGGCCGGCGCTGGCCGCGCCGCTGAAGTAGAGCTCCTGATCCTCGCTGACGCCGAGCGCCTTCCAGTCGATGTCGGCGACGTAGCAGGCGTCGGCGACGGTGCCGTCAAAGCAGGTGGTGGTGGAGCTGTTGAGCTCCTTGACCCAATAGCGCCCGCAGAGCGGGTCGATACACTTCCGATAGTCCTGCTCGATGGAGTAGTAGCTCGGGGCCGCAGCGCCTTTTCCGCCCTTGGCGGCGGTGGCGGTGGTGGTCCCCAGCAGGGTGGTGGCGCAGAGCGCGAGGAGGGCGACATTGAAGCGAGCGAAGGTGGTCATCGGCGGTGTCCGGGATGGGGTCTGTAGTCTCTGTGGCCCGATGCTTTAGCAAGCGACATGCCAGCATCTCTCCGAGTGCGGGGTTTTGTATGTATTTCAGGCGTCTTTGTCGACATGTTTCCGTCCGGGCCGGGCTGGCTGGGGTCTGTGGACCCCACCGCCGCGCCGGTGGTCACGTCACCGCCACCGTGGGCTGGGCCCGTGTCGGCGCCACCCGTCGTGCCGCAGCCCGGTGCCGCCAACCATGCGGGTCAGCCCGTGATGTTGGGTAGGATCTCGCTGGCGTTGGCCTGCACGTATGTGGGATAGGCCTCCACCCGGGTGTTGTTCAAGATCCCATAGCCTTTGACCCCGCCTGCCTCCCACTCGCCAGGCGGCACGCCCATACCTTGCAGCACGGTCGCCAGCCACTGGTTCCACAGGAGCCCAGGCATGCGCTGCAGCCCCGAGTAGGTGGACTCCCAGGCGGGTACCAGGGCCGCCTGGTTCGCGCGCTGGCGATAGTCGTACATCATCCCCGTCTGGAAAAATCCACCCGCCGAGCCAGCCGCGACGATGGGCATCGAGTCGGACTCGTGCGTGGTGACCCCCGACTCCTGGGTCCACCAGACCAGCGAGTTGTCGAGAAGCGAGCCGCCGTTGACGTCGGGGACGGCGTCCAGCTTGTTGACCAGGTCCAGGAAGATGTTCTCGAAGAACCACCGCTTGGAGTGCCACAGCTTCTCTTCTTTGAGGGCATCGTCGGGCGCCACGTGGGCCACATTCTGGTGCCAGGCGTTGTAGTTGCAACTCGTCGAGAAGGTCTGGCTGGCGTGAATCGTCACCAGGCGCGACGTGTCGCAGGTCAACGCCGCCACCACGACGTCGTTGTACAGGTGGTACCAGTCGCGGATGACCGACAGGTCACACGTCACAGCGTCCTCGTCGACATCATCGTCGACCCAGCCGCCGAAACCCGAATCCCAGACGGTCGCGTCCTGGGTCGGTACAGGCACGTCGCCACAGGAGGCCGACGTGACGTTGAGCTTTCGCTCCAACTCATCGAGCCGGTCCATATAGTCGCTGAGCTTCTGGCGGTCGGCCGCGCTCAGCCGGTTGGCGGCCCCGAAGGCCCCGCCGTGGAGCTGGTTGTAGTGGCTCAGCACCAGATCGACGACGGGCGGGCGCGGGGGGATCGTCGTCGCGCGGGCCTGCTGAAGCGCTGCTGCGACGTCGGTCTCGCGCCTCGCCAGCAACGAAATCGCCTGGCGAATCTCCCGATCAACCACACTGACCGGCTCCAT
>JAAZYN010000824.1 GCA_014239625.1 Myxococcales bacterium
GTCAGCGCTGCGGATCCGCCGGTTGCAGCCGAAGGGCCATGAAACATCCGGGCTAGGTCGCGCTCATCAAGTGGAGCATACGGAGGTAGCTCAAGTAGATAGCGCTCGCTGAATAGCCGTCCAGCTGCGCGACAGGTCGATTGGTGCGCTGCCAGCGTTCCCAATTCATCGTGAGGATCTCGACCCCGTATTTTGTGGCCGACCCGAAGAATGGAGTCCCCGGATACGGATTGAACATGGCGACGTCGATCCAGTGGACCAGCTCCTGTTCGAACAGTCCGGCCGTAAACTCCAGGGTCTTGTCGGACTCTGTGGGGGTGTCGCCGGGATGACCGACGATGAAGAACGCGTGTACATCGACGGCGCCCCCGCCATGGTCCCGAGCGTAGCGCAGGCCGGCGAGGGTCTCGTCCAGGCTGACCCCCTTGTTCATCGCCTCGAGTACGGCCTCCGACCCGCTCTCCAGCCCCACCGTCACGGTCCTCAGGCCCGCGCGCCGCATAGCGTCTACGCCCGCTGGTGCGATCGTATGCACCCGCGTCAAGAACCCGAAGCCGTCGCCGATGTATGGGCTGCCCCTCAAGTGGTTGCACAGCTTGAAGAAATACTCCGATTGCATACTCAACATGCTGTCATCGATGCCCCGCATTCGGTTGCCAAGGGCATGGATGTCGGCCATCTCCGCGACAATGCGCTCCGGCTCGTACTCCCGAACGGCGCCGCCCCAGAAGCGGAACTCGTGGCAGAACCGGCACCGGTAAGCGCATCCGCGGCTGGTGACCCCCGAGACCTCCATTCGGCCTGCAAAAGAGCGCGGCAAAAGCCCGAAGTCCACGGCCGGTAGCTCCAACACGTCGCCGAGCTTTCGGTTTCGGTTGCGCCGTATGGCTCCGTCAGACCCGCGGTAGGTGATCCCGAAGACGTGCTCCAACGGCGTCCGCTTCTCCAGGGCCGTGAGCAGCTCCAAGGCGGTCCATTCGCCCTCACCGCGCACGACGATGTCTATCTGCGGCGCCTCTGACAGACACTCCTTGTCCCAGTAGGTGACGTGGGGCCCGCCGATGATGAGCGGGACGTCGGCGGCGACCTCACGAACCGCTGCGGCGATGCGCAGACCGGCCGGGTACAGATGCGAAAACGTGACGGACAGACCGACGGCCCGCGGCGAGAGAGTCTCCATGACGTCGGCGACCACCGACCCGAGCGTGGCCTCTGCTGTCACCGCATCGGTGAACGGCTCGACGTAATGCGACAGCGGCACCACGACAGTGGGGACTCCGTGAGCGTTGAGATAGGAAGCCACCGCGGTCGCCCCACGGGGAAACAGCGGGCCCCAGGTGCCGAGCACCGCGGGTGCGAAGATCACGAATGGGCGCTCTGCGTGGTGGGCCGCGACCACGTGCCGGTAGGTCTGCGCCAGCGGCTCGACCCCTACCGCGCCGGTCTGTACGAGGCCATCGGGCGGCGCATGGACTCCGAGGCTCTGGTCGACCACCCGAGTGCGGACAGCCAGGTCCGACGTCAACGCGGGGAGCCCATAGGTCTCATTGAGCGCCATCATCTCCTGGTGGTGGGCGATGGCGCCGGCCAGATCACCCTCGAAGCGATGCACATCGCTGAGCGCGGCGGCGAGTTGGGCCGTCGTGGCGTGGTCGCCCAGATCTTCGGAGATCCTCTTCGCCCGCGTCATCGCGTCCCGCGCCGCGGCGTATTGTCCCAGCGCGAGCTCCGCGATCCCGAGATTGCGCGAGAGAGCCATCTGGACCGCAGTGCCGCACAAGTCGTCGGGCAGCGCGGCGGCCGCTTCGCTCAGCAGAGCCTCGGCCTCCGCGTGCCGGTCGAGACACAGCAGCACCCCGCCGGTGCTCACCAGGTGAGTGCACAATGACCGAGCGTCACCGGATCGGCGCGCCGCGGCGAGCGAGGCCTCGAAGACCTCGGCGGCTTCGCGGTGGCGGCCCAGGTGGAACAGCAGGCCGGCCTGTTGGGCACGGGTCTGCACGGCGGCGCCCGGCTGCCCACCCGCGGCGAACATGTCCGCGGCCCGCTCCAGGCAGGCGATGGCGCCGGTGTCCCGCCCGAGCCGCTGCTGCGCATAGGCCAGCCCAGAGTACGCCGCCGCCTCGCCCAACAGATCGTTGCTGTCGCCCGCCGCGGCGATGGCCCGCTCGTACAGCGTGACGGCCTCGTCCAGGTCGTGTAGCCCCAGGCGGCAGCTCGCTTCGCTTGCCAATACCGTAGCGTTAGCGCCCAAGCCGGCCTCCGACAACAGCGCCGTGACGTCCGCGAAGCCGCGCGCCGCATCGGCGAAGCTCCCCTGCCCGTAGGCCGTCGC
>JAAZYN010000825.1 GCA_014239625.1 Myxococcales bacterium
GTTTGGGCTCCTTTTGCGGGACGATCGCCAGCAGAGTAGCGCAGAAGTGCCTTGGTGCATAACTCCTATGGGGCCGCTCGGCGCGCTTGAGCGCCCCTTCCTTCATCCGACCATCACGCCATGCGGCATGCCCAGCGCCGTCATGCGTTCAGAATCTTGCATCCGATCCGGGCCTCGGCTCTTTTGAAGAGCACGGCCGCGGACACGTCCCGACCGTCGGGGGGGTGGCCTACGGCGCTCCCCCTCGCCCCAAAGCGCACCAGCCGAAAGCTCCGACCGGAAGCGCATCCGGGGCGACGGGGAGGGGCTGAGGCGGCACTTGCGGTGGGGCCGTCGCGGATCTCCGAGGTCTATCGGGGTGGCGGCCGCCGGCGGCCCGTTAGCGGCCGCCACCCTTCGTCACGCGCAAGTTGCTGATATGTATGAAATAGCAGCGTTGGCACGGGAGCCGCTTTGTGCTGACTAGTGGCTCAGCTCGCATTTGCACACCCTCGGGCGGCCGGCGACGCAGCGTTTCGGCGCCACGAGCCCGAGCACACCGCGCTCTACCAAGTCGTGGAGGCGCACTGGGACGCGTTCTTGGAGCGAGCCGAGGAGGTGGGCGGTTTGCCGAAGTTCGTGGTCCGTGAATTTGAAGAGTACCTGCGCTGCGGGCGGCTGGAGCACGGCTGCTTGCATCTGGAGTGCCGCAGCTGTGGTCACTCACAGCTTGTTGCTCTGAGCTGTAAGCGGCGCGGCTTTTGTCCATCTTGCTGCGGACGGCGCATGGCCGACACGGCTGCTCACCTCGTACGAGAAGTGCTGCCCGAGGTGCCCATTCGGCATTGGATCTGCAGTCTGCCTTGGCGGTTGCGCGCGCTCCTAGGCTACGACAGGAAGCTGTGCGCCGCGGTCATCGGCGGCTTCGTTGCGGAGGTGATGAGCTCACTGAAGCGCCGTGCCAAGCGGCTGCTTGGACTCAGGAGCGTGCGAGATGCACACACGGGCGCGATCGCCTCGATACAAAGGACCGACAGCGCGCTGCGTCTCAATGTGCACGCCCACGTACTCGCGCTGGACGGATGCTACGTTCGGCCGCCGGCCGGCGGTCTGGTCTGGCACGCTTTGCCCACACCGACGCAAGCGGAGGTCGCCGACGTCGCGAGTCGCACGGCGGCGCGCATCGAGCGCATTCTGAAAGCGCACGGCCGCTCGATGGACCCGCAGATGCAGCAAGATGAGCCCGCGTTGGCGGACGAGCAGCCAGGGCTTGCCGCATGCTACACGGCCGCCGCACAGGGTGTGAGCATCAGCGGCGCGCGCGCCGGCCAGGCGACGCTGCGTCTGCTGAGCTCAAACATAGGCAGCAGCCAGGGCCAAGGCGGGACAGTGGCCAATGAGCCTGCTGCCGAGGTTCGTGGGGTCAATGTGCACGCCAAACAGGTCATCGACGGCCGCGATCGCCCGAAGGTGGAGCGGCTCTGTAAATATGTCACGAGGCCGCCCGTGGCCCAGGACCGCCTGGAGCTGCAGGACGATGGGCGCGTCCTACTCTCGCTCAAGAAGGTCTGGCGAGATGGGACGCGCGCGCTGCTCTTTGAGCCGCACGACCTGCTCACCCGTCTGGTGGCCGCAGTGCCGCCGCCACGCCTGCACATGTTGAGGTACTTCGGCGTCCTGTCGAGTCACTCCTCGCTGCGCGCCGAGGTCGTGCCCTCTCCACCTCTCGACCCGACCCGCTGCAAACCCCCGCCCGCCGTCGGCGATCAGCTGCCGCTGCTCGAGCGCCCCGAGGTCACGCCCCTTGATGACGACAAGCCCAAGCGCTCACGCAGCCGATGGGGCTGGCTTCTCAAGCGAACTTTCTCCCACGACGTCGACCATTGTGCCCGTTGCGGCGGACCCATGCGCTGGGTCGAGGCAGCCACTGCGCCCAATGACGTCGCCCGTCTGCTAGCCAAGCACGGCCTCGCACCGCGACCTCCACCCGCCAAGACGACCCCCACTATCGGCCAGCTCGCCCTGCCGTTCGGCCGACACTGACGCTTCGCTCCTTGGTGCGAAGCGCGCCGCGGAACCGCTCCGCCGCGCCGAGTTGTGTGCGCGAAGCCAACATCGACGCTCCAGTCATCGCTCGCACGCCCAAAATGCTACCCCCACCCCTGCGTTCACCAATGCTCGTCCACCGACCCGCCACCATCTACTTCTCCTCATGACCAAATTTGCCGTTGGTTTTTCCTACGCGCTTTTTTCTTCCGACCGCTTCGCGACGCAGCTGACGCTCGCTCATGTTGTTGTGGATCGGCCTTCGTCCGTCGCCGAGGAATCGCCATAGGCGCTCGCGTTGGTTGAGTG
>JAAZYN010000826.1 GCA_014239625.1 Myxococcales bacterium
GGCGCCTGAATCTCCTGCGAAGTTACGTCGTTGCCCTTAAGTGAGCGGCATTGGGATTAGCCCGGATCAGGGGGACGGCTTCAGCCGGACCATCGGCAGGGTCGCGGTCTTGGTCGCCTTGCCCGAGGGGCCGCAGCTGTAGGACAGCGCGGCCTTCTGCGCGGCCTTCTCTGCGTCGCCGCCCTGGGCCGGAGCGACGAGGACGTCGAGGACGTGGGGGTCGCAGTCGTAGTCGTGGCCCCCACCGAAACGGTGGGCGCCCGCGATCTCGTTGACCCTGCGGCTCAGCAGGTCCTTGCCCTTGGGGTAGCCCTCATTGCTCTGCATGATGACCTGCACCCCCCAGCTCGTGGCCGGCGCGCCGCCTAGAGCGCGCTTCTTCACGGTCGCCACGATGGTGCGGCCGCGGACCCTCACCTTACGCGGGATGACCACGCTGCCCTTGAGGTCGCCGGCCTTGGATTTGACCTCGCGTTTGACCCGAGCGGCCGCTTGCGGGCTGATGAAGACCACCTTGTCCCAGGCGTCGGCCTTGGCGAACCGCGCGTTGATGCCCGGGAGCGTCTCCGTGTGACCGGCGCCCTTGGTGGTGTCGATGTACACCTGAACCATCTGCAGCGAGAACCCGTTGCCGGGCTCCGGCCAGCTCTTGGAGTTCCAGGGGTCGGAGATCTTCGCGCCGACGGTGATCTTGATCTGGACCGTCGAGCCTCTGTCGACGAGCTCGACACCCGTGAGGTCAAAGCTCCCTTTGGCGTACACCGCGTCGGTCGGGTAGGTGTAGCTCCCCGGCCCGAAGTCATCGCCCGCGGGGTCCTGGAAGACCAGGTCTTCGGCCCACGCGGCGGTGGCCACGCTGGTGATCAGAGCGAACGCGAAAAACGTCGACGTGACCTGTCTCATCTCGAACCTCCAGACAACGATGTCGCGGGCAAACCGCGTTCTCAGTCCCCGACGATGGGGAGTGACTTGGTCGCGCTGTGTCGCGCCTGCTGCTGCTGCGGGCTCGCGCCGACACGCTGCAGCTGCTCGGCGTGGTCACACTCGGAGCCCTCGCCCGTCGAAGGGGCGAGGACCTGGTCTCGCAGGCTGTCGACGTGAGCCAGCCAGCTCGCGCTGATCGTCGCCGCGACGCCGTGGTCGCGCAGCGTATTGGCCAGGATCTGGCGCCTCCGCATGAAGTGACCGCCCATGATCGGCGAGCTTCGATGAGCGTTGCGGATGGTGCGCCCCGGGTACGCGACCCCGGCGCCCAGATGGCGGGCGGCGAACAGGTACTCCATCTCAGTGATGCGGGCGTGGTCTTTGCCATGGAACAAGAACCCGATCATGACGTCCGAAAACACCCGCGCGGTGAAGTCTTCGATGATCTCTCGAAGCGCTTGGGCGCCGCCGATCCGTTCGAAATCGGTGGTCACAGGTCGAAGCCTCGAGCCGTGGCTACCGTGTGGGTGTCCTTGTCGCCGCGACCCGACAGGTTCACCACGATGCGCTCGCTGGACGGCCGCCGCTTGGCCTCGTCGATGGCCCAGGCCAGCGCGTGCGCGGACTCCAGCGCGGGGATGATCCCCTCCAGCTCACAGGTCAGCGTGAAGCCCTCCAGGGCTTGCGCGTCGTCGACCGCGACGTAGTCGACCCGCCCACTGTCTTTGAGCAGCGCGTGCTCCGGCCCCACGCCGGGATAGTCGAGTCCGGCAGAGATGCTGTGGGTCTCCGTGATCTGTCCGGCCGCGTCCTGGAGCAGGTACGTCTTGGCCCCGTGGAGGATGCCGAGGGTGCCGGCCACCAGGGTCGCCGCGTGGCGCTCGCTGTCGATGCCGTCGCCCGCAGCCTCCACGCCGACCAGCGCGACGTCTTCGTCACGAAGGAAGTCGTGAAAGATCCCGATGGCGTTGGAGCCACCTCCCACGCACGCCACGATCAGGTCCGGCGATCCGCCAAAGCGCTCGTGCGCTTGCTGGCGCGTCTCGCGGCCGATGATCGCCTGGAAGTCTCGCACCATCGCCGGGTAGGGGTGTGGGCCGGCGGCGCTGCCGATCACGTAGAAGGTGTCGTGGACGTGTGTCACCCAGTCGCGCATGGCTTGATTCATGGCGTCTTTGAGGGTCCTCGAGCCGGAGTTCACCGGCCGAACCTCCGCCCCCAGCAGGGTCATCTTGAAGACGTTGAGTTTTTGGCGCGCGATGTCCTCGGACCCCATGTAGACCACACACGGCATGCCGAAGCGCGCCGCCACGGTGGCCGTCGCCACGCCGTGCTGTCCCGCGCCGGTCTCCGCGATGATGCGCGTCTTGCCCATGGCCTTGGCCAGCAGCAGCTGGCCCAGCGCG
>JAAZYN010000827.1 GCA_014239625.1 Myxococcales bacterium
CCCATCTGGGCCAGGGCGTGCTGGCCAACGTGGCGGCTCTCGGTTCCGAGGCGGCTTTGACGGGGCCCGTTTCCCGCGGGGATGCCGAGGTCCTTGCCGGGCATCTATCCGCTCTCGATCCCGAAGCACGTGCGGCCTACCGCGCTTTGCTCGCTCCGCTGCTGGAATTGGCGCGCGCGCAGGGCGCGAGTGATGCGGTGCTTGCTCCCATTCAGGCCCTTGCGGAAGAGTAACCGGAGCTCCCAACACCATGGTTCATGTCGTCTCCATCTTGTCCCCGACCCTCGAGGGCCTGCGTGCCGAGGCCGAACGTCAGGCACCCCTCGCCGATCTGGTCGAGTTGCGCCTCGACGCGGTGCCCGATGCGGATGAAGAGGCGCTGGCTGAACTCATCAAGGCTGTTGGCAAGCCCGTGATCGTGGCGCTCCATGGCCCCGAGGCCTTCGGGTCCTTTGGAGGCAGCGTCGAGGAGCGGCTTGATATCCTGCAGAGGGCGGCGCGGGCTGGCGCACGCTTCGTGGATGTGGACTGGACGCTCTCATTGGATCTGGGCGAGGTGCCCCCGCCCTGCCACCGCATCGTCTCGCGCCACGACACGGAGAGGACCCCCGAAGATCTGGCGGCCTTCGATGAAGAGGTGCGCGCCGTGCTCTATGAGGGCGACGTTATCAAGCTCGTCACCCACGCCGAGAGCACCGAAGACGGCCTGCGCATGCTGCGCCACCTGAGGCACGCACGCGGGGGACTGATAGCCTTTTGCTCCGGAGCAGCCGGCTCGTTCACGCGCGTGCTCGCGCCGATCTTCGGTTCGCCCTTCACCTACAGCGCGCCCGCGCGTCTGCCGGGCAGCGCCGCACTCGGCGGCACCGCTCCAGGTCAGCTGCGATTGGACGAGCTGCTCGGCATTCTGCCGCCCGGCGGGGTAGGGCCCGCGACCGGAGTGCTGGGCGTTGTGGGCCGGCCTATTGGCCACTCACTTTCTCCGCGGGTGCAGGGCATGGCCTTCAAGCGCGCCGGCTTCGACGCGGTCTACCTGGCCTTCGAGCCGGACGACTTCGACGCCTTCCTGGATCTCGCCGACGACCCGGTCTTCCGCGGTTTCTCTGTGACGGCGCCCTTCAAGGAGCGAGCCCTGGCACGGGCAGAGGCCTGCGACGCGGAGGCGCGCGAGGCCGGGGCGGCGAACACCCTGGTGCGCGAGGTCACCGCATGGCGCGCAACAAACTCCGATTCTCCCGCGGTGCAAGCGACCCTAGAGGCGGCCCTGCCGCTCTTGGAACGACCCCCTCGGCAGGGTCTGGTCCTGGGAGCG
This sequence comes from Myxococcales bacterium, assembly GCA_014239625.1. Classification (GTDB taxonomy): domain Bacteria; phylum Myxococcota_A; class UBA9042; order PHBI01; family JAAZYN01; genus JAAZYN01. The sequence goes on from JAAZYN010000827.1 coordinate 1,313, forward strand.
GGAGGAGCTGCACGGGCGGCGCTGCGTGCACTGCAAGCCATGGGCCTCGACGCCCTCGTTGCGGCTCGCCGTCCCGAGGCTGCCCAGGCTCTGGCCAAGGAACTCGGCTGTCGCGCAGTGGACTGGGATGCCATCGGGCGGACGCCTCATGACGTGCTCGTGCATTGCACCCCCGTGGGCACAGGGTGTGGAGATCCGGACTCCACCGATCCCGACCTGATTCCCATCCCCGCCGATTGGATCCGTCCCGGCACCCTCGTCCTGGATGCCGTCTACCGCCCGGTGCGTACCCCGCTCATGGTGCAGGCCGCGGCACAGGGCGCCTTTCCCATTCCGGGCGCAGAGTGGTTTTTGCGGCAGGCCCTCGCCCAGTACAAGACCTTCACGAGCGCTGCGCCCGATGAACGCCTCATGCGGGCGGCTCTTGAAGGGGCTTTAGGTCTGGCATCGGATGAGGCCGTGACTCCGTGACCGCCGACGCTCCCTCGCCCCTGTGTTTGGTGGGCCTGCGTTGCGTGGGTAAAACGACGCTCGGACGTCGGCTGGCGGAGTCTCTTGCGGTGCCGTTCGTGGATCTTGACGACGAGCTGGAGCCGGATCGCCCGGGTCCTGCGCGTGGCGCCGGTGAGTGCTTGCAGGATCTTGGCGAGGAGAAGTTCCGTGACCTGGAGTCCGCCGCCCTAGAGCGTGTACTTGGTGAGGGCGGTGCGCGCGTCGTCGCCACGGGAGGGGGAGTGGTGGTGCGAGCTGCCAACCGTGAACTGCTACGCTCGAGGGCCCGGTGTCTGTGGCTGCATGCTTCTGCCGAACAGCTCGCCAGACGCGCAGCGTTGGATGTCACTCTGCGCCCGGCATTGAGCGCATCCCATCCGAAGGCTGAATGGCAAGCGCTAGAAGTGGAGCGCAGCAAGCTCTATGCCGAGGTGAGCGATGCGTGCATCGATGCGAGTGGCGATCCGGACGAGGTCCTTGCGCTCCTGCTTGCACAGATCTGAGGGTCGTAGGTCTCCTTTGCTGG
>JAAZYN010000828.1 GCA_014239625.1 Myxococcales bacterium
CGTGGGGGTCAAGGTGACCGTCGCGCTCGGCAGCCGACCCCTCGGGCGTTTGCTGACGCTCGATCTCTCCACCTCGGTCCGCCCGCGGTTTCACGCCGGCGAGGTTTCGGTTCCCATACGCGCGCAAGACTTCGACGCCGTGCGGCCACGGCTCGGCCCGCGCGGCTCGAAGCGTCTCGCCGAGGCCATCGCGGGCCTCGTCCCGGCGCGCCTGCGCCACCTGGCGCCGACACCGGTGGTCGCCCGGGTGGTCGACCAGCTGGTGGGTTGGCTGGGAGAGAACCTCTACCGGCTCCTCGCCAAGCCGCTGCTGACCGACGTCGCGACGTTGGTGACTCTGCGCTGGAGGATCCCTGGCTCGCTGCCCGTTCGTCAGACGCGCCTGCAGACGGGGCCGCGGGCGGTGGCGCTCCAGATCGAGCTGCGCGTGGACGCGCCGGGCCTTCGGACGCCGCGCGTCGACCTCGTCCATCCGGCGGCGCACCCTCGGCTGCGGGTCGCCGTCGGCGCCCTGGCGGCCTTGGCGAACTGGGCGGCGGCTCGGGAGCGGATCCCTGCGCGCCTCGACGCCCGCTACCAACCGGCGAAAGACGGGGCGCTGCGCCTTCGCTTTGGCTTCCGCCCTGGGCGTCGACGATCCCTTGGAGTCAGGCTGTGGAACACCGCCGAGTGCTACGCGGCGCAGGTCTGGTTCGTCCCGTCCCTGACGCTGAGGCCCGGGCATCGGCTGACCCTGGGTCTGCGCGATGGCCGCGTGGAGCGACTCGACGCCGGCCCGCTCACCAGGCTGGGCGCACACGCGGCCGGTGTGTTTCAGCGTGTCGTCGAGCATTCGCTGTCGGTCCTCGTGAGCGGCTCTATCCGGTTCGGCGACGCTGCCCTGGCGGTGGGGGTCACCGCCGCGACCCTTGAAGAGGGCGAGCTTCGGTGTGGGTTCGCGCTGACGCCGGCGGCTCCCCGGCGGCGCTGACCCGACCCTCACGCAGGGGCGAGTTGTCTGGCAGCGGGAGCTTGGTGGCTGTCACCGCATGGGGGGTCAAAGGCCAGCGGCGCTCCCAAAGCTGTCCAGGATGTCTGCGACCGTATCAAAGATGCTCGCGACGCTGTCGTAGAGGTCGTCGTTGACGAAGACGGGGACTTTGCAGACCAAGCCCATCGCCACAAAATCGTCGACGGCGCCTCCCGGCGCGACTGTGAAACCGCCGTTCACGTCGGATGTGCATGTGCGGTCAAAGAGCTTCGAGAGGCCCCCAGCAGACGACACAAGCGGGCGGAAGGTCATCGTTCCAGCGAGATGGAATTGAACCGTGGATCCTCCCGACGGGCGAGCGACAAGGGTGAGCTTGATGAGCCGGATCCGTCGATGTATCCGATGAGGCTGTTGTTTGGGTTACACTCGTCGGCGGTCATCGACACGGTCCACGTCTGTGACGAGACGCTCTGCATCAAGGACCCGGACAGGGTCATGGTGCCGCCTCCAGCGCAGGTGAAGCCGGAGCTGATGGTGGCCCCCGTGAGCATCTGCGAGGCCGCGTCACGACGTCGCTCACCCAGCCCTGGACAGAGTCGGTCGTCACGCCGGCCAGCGCCTCGGCAAAGTGGATGACTTCAGGGGTGGTCGGGACCTCCGCGGCGTCCGGGTTCGCGGGCGTCTCTGCGCCTTCCGGATCGGCAGCTCCCACGGTACTCCCTCGACGTTTGGCGCACCGCGTATCATCCAAGCAGGTGAGCTGCACGGTGACCCCGACGTCGAAGAAACACGCGCTCCCCGCATCGCGGTCGACACCGATGCGCCGGGTGAACAGGTCAAAGGTGGACTCAGCAGGCTGCCCTTCGACGCCATAGGTGTAGTCGCTCGGGATGAAACACTCGAAGCTCTCGTCCGTCACGGCTACAGAGGTCGTGCCGCCCGAGATGCTCCCTTCATCGTATACGAGGCAGATGATGTCGCCGTCGCCTGCCTGGATCCGAGGGGGCGCGACGGTGGCGAGGTGAAAGCCGGGGAACGCGGTCACCGGGATGTCGAAGGTCGAGAGCGCTCCCTCCACCACGATGTCATTGACATCTTGGCGTCCAAACTGGAGGCCGAGGTGCAGCTCCGCTGCTTCCGGAGCATCGACGCAAGCCGAGAGATCGCCTTTGGAAGCGTCGACCCCGACCTGGGGGAGCAGCGTGATCTCGTAGAGGTCCGACTGCGATGCGGGCGCGTCGCCGTTGCACGCCGCGAATCGCTCCATAAGCGTTCTGCATCCTTGGGTGTCGCTCTGGAAAACCGCCGCCGCGTCGGAGCAATCGCCGCTGCCCAGAAGCGCGCTGCACGCGAGCC
>JAAZYN010000829.1 GCA_014239625.1 Myxococcales bacterium
CAGAATGCGGGGCTGTTGGCGATTCAGATTTTGGCGGTGGCCGACCCCGCGCTCATGGAGCGCTTCGTGTCCTACAAAGCTGAGCTGGCCACCAAGGGGTTGGAAAAGAAGCTCCCAGCGTTGGATGGCTGAGCGCTCGGCTCGGTGACGACGAGGCGCTCGCCGGCAGCAGCCTCGCCGGGGGCGTCGAGACGGCCGCAGGCAAACGAACAGCTGGTATCAGAGCCGGTAGCAACGCACCGGCACGGCTTCGGTGCGCCCGGTCGCGCTGCGGAACTCGTACCGGTAGGCGAGCTGCCCGCCCTTCATGGGGACCTCCTCGTGACAGCGCCAGCCGCCTCCGACCGGCCTGCCTCGGAGCGACATTCCGTGCCTCTTCATGGCTCTAGCGAGCACCCGGTCTACGTTCTTGGAGCCCCAAACGGCACCGGAGCGTCGCGCGTGAGCCGCAGAGGCCAGGCCCTGCAGAGTTGGCGTGGTGAGCCAGACGTCCTCGGCGGATCCGGTCCAGATCGGGTCGCCCTGGGCGGTGTCCTGGAGGGCGGGCCTCGATGGATCGCTCTGAGTCAGCGCAGACAGCTGAGCCAGCAGCTGTGCCGGCGTCGCCTCTCCGCGCGGGGCGGCGCTGTCGACCCGCGGCATCTCCGCGTCCACATCCAGCACGCCCAACTCCAGCACGGCGAGGCCCGTCACCCCCAAGGCGCCGGTCACGCCGAGGGCGAGCGCCTTGCGTGTCCACAGCGCCTTGAGCAGAACGGTGGCCAACACCGCCTCCAGCGCCCGAAGCGCCCGCTTCACGATTCGGTCGATGAACCCCTCCGGGGGCTGGTGGACAGCGATCGGCATGGAGACCTCGCGCTGCGCCTCCAGGAGGCCCTCTGTCAACTCCTCGGTGGCGGCCCCGTCGGGCGCCACGAGGGAGTGTCGTGTATGAATCAGGGGCCTCATCTGCCACCTCCGCGGAGTTCGTTCAAAGCCTCGTGGGCCATTCTGCTGAGCTTCTTCAGGGCGCGACGCCCCGCTTGTCGAGCTGCCGCCGGTCGCATCTCCAGGCGCTCGCCGATGGCGTCCCAGGCCAGCGGCGGAGAGCTCAGGTAGTACAGCCGGAGCAACGCCTGATCCCGTTGGCGCAGTCGTCCCAGCAGCCTCGGGAGCTCGTCCAGAAGGACCGCGAGCTCGACATCGTCGAGGTCGGCGACTCCGATCAGCTCGCTGTAACGACCGACGGCCCCCGCCGAGTCGATCGCGTGAGCCGCGACCAGCATCTCGCCACCCAGCCTTCGACGTTTCTCGATCTCGCGGATGTGTTGGTTGAACACCGTGATCGCAGTCCGGGTGGCGACCAGGCGAATGAACGACCGATTGCAGCGAATGTCTTCCCCGGCCAACGCTTGGCGTTCGATGGCGCGATATATTCGGAGCGCGGTCTCGGACGCTGCGTCTTCGATGGCGAAACCGAAGCTGGGGGCCAGACGGTAGCGGCAGACCGAATAGATCAGTCCACCATGTTGTGCCATCAGCTCCGAGAACGCCCTCTGCGCGGTCCCAACTGCATCGACGCTCGGGCTCACCACGATTCACTCACCTCCAGCATCTCCATCTCCGGCCACACGAGGGTGTGACAAGAAAACGCGGGACGTCGTTAGAAAGTAGTGTCGGCCGCCGAAGAGGAAAGGGCAGCGTTGGCCCTTTCACGGTTCGACGACCCGTCACGGCGCTTCAGGTGGTCTTGGTCTCCGCTATCACTTTTTTCAGCGCGCTGCAGGCCTCGTCCATGTGCTCCACGGCGATCTGCAGCGAGTCCACGGTCTCCCCCCAATACATGTCCACGAGCGCCGACCAGGCTCGGTTCAGGTAGCGCTCGCTGGCAGAAAATGGCCCGAAGATCTCGGCGAAGCCGCCCATGCCGTAGCGGGCGATGAGCGCCGCGCGAGCGGTCACGATCCGCTCGAGGTTGTCGCGCTGGATCGTCTCGATCCCGCTCTTGGTGCTGTCCAGGTCGGCCTGGCTGGGGCTGTCTTGGGCCGCGGCGTGTGCGTGGAGCGTCCGGATCGCGTCCGCGGTGATCTGAAGCAGCTCGGCAAAATCCGTCGGGGCATTCGCGCTCTTGGCGTTGGGTTCCGATGAGCCCTGCGCCAGGGCTTCGGCTTTGGCGACTCTTCGCGCCAGCACGCCGCCGAAGGCCATGATCAGCAGGCCGAGCAGGAACGGGATGCCCGCCACGCTGAACCAGCCGCTCATGCGAGTGCCTGGGTCCACCGAGCTGGCCGCGTGGGTCGTCGCGGCCGAAGCGTAGCCCGAGAGTCGCTTCTGCTCGAG
>JAAZYN010000082.1 GCA_014239625.1 Myxococcales bacterium
CGTTCCTGGTGCCATCGCGGTCCATACTCGTCAAGAGAATCTCTCCAGCGCCCAGAGCCTCGGCCCGCCGCGCCCACGCCACGGCGTCGAGGCCGCTGGGGGTTCGCCCACCGTGGGTGAAGACCTGATAGCCGCTCTCGAGCGCCCCGGGAACCGCCTCTCTGCGCGCGTCGATGGCGACCACTATGGCCTGCGCACCCACGGCGACCGACGCCCTCCGGATCACCTCCGGGTCCCGCACCGCGGCGCTGTTCATCGCCACCTTGTCGGCGCCGGCGTTCAGCATACGCCGGACGTCCGCGACCGTCCGGATGCCGCCGCCCACGGTCAGCGGCACAAAGATCTGATCGGCGGTTCGGCGCACGACGTCCTCGATAATACCGCGCCCGTCGGAGCTGGCGGTGATGTCCAAAAAACAAATCTCGTCGGCCCCCTCCGCGTCGTAGCGCGCCGCGCACTCGACCGGGTCTCCGGCGTCACGTAAGCCCACGAAGTTGACGCCCTTGACGACGCGACCGTCTTTGACGTCGAGGCACACGATGATACGGCGAGCGAGCACGATTCTGTTATCTCCGGAGCCCTCAAACTCATCCTTGACCGGGCCGGGGACGGTAGCATAGCGTCCGTCGGTTTTTCGCCTCCTTTAACGTCTTCGTCCCAATGGACTCACTGATGGCCGATGATCTCAACCGCGTCATGCTCGACCGGCGTAAAAAGCTCGATGGCTTGCGGGCGGCGGGCATCAATCCGTTCGCCAACGGGTTCGTCCCCGACAGGTCCCTGGCCGCGGTCCTGACATCACCCGACGCCGCGGAAGCGCCGGCGATGCCGGATTTGCTGGATGATGCACCACACGTCGTCGTGTGCGGGCGAGTGATGGCCAAAAACAAGATGGGTAAGGCCACCTTCATGCGGCTACGGGATGGCTCCGTGGGGGTAGACCCGAGCGGTCCCCAGAACCTCCAAATCTATCTGCGCAAAGACGTGATGGATGCCGACGACTATGTCTTCTGGCGGCGCGAGGTGGACATCGGAGACATCATCGGTATCCGCGGCCCGCTGTTTCGCACCAGGACCGGCGAGCTGACGGTCATGGTCCATCACCTCGAGCTGCTCACCAAGTCGCTGCGCCCGCTGCCTGACAAGCACGCGGGGCTGACGGACGTCGAGACGCGCTACCGGCAGCGCTACGTCGACCTCATCATGAACCCCGTGGCGCGGGCGACCTTCAAGATCCGCTCGCAGATTATCGCCCACATCCGACGACTTCTCGAATCCCGGGGGTTCATCGAGGTGGAGACCCCGATGATGCACCCCATCCCGGGGGGCGCCACGGCGCGGCCCTTCGAGACCTTTCACAACGCGCTCGCCGTGCCCCTGTACCTTCGCGTGGCCCCGGAGTTGTATCTGAAGCGCCTGGTGGTAGGGGGCCTTGAGAGGGTCTTTGAGGTCAACCGGAATTTTCGCAACGAGGGGCTTAGCCTGAAGCACAACCCCGAGTTCACGATGCTCGAGTTCTATCAGGCCTACGCGACCTACGAAGATGCCCTCGAGCTGACCGAGGAGATGTTGTCGACGCTGGCGCTGGCGCTCAACGCAGCTGAAGGACGGGAGGGAGAGACGACGCGCCCATACGGCGACCACGTCATCGACTACAAGCGACCGTTCGCGCGCTACACGATGCGGGAGTCACTGGTGGCCCTCGGCGGGCTGACCGAGGAGCAGGCCGGTGACACGAGCTACCTGCTGTCGGTGATCGCGACACGCGGCCCAGCGCTGCCCGAATCGACCCCCTACGGCAAGGTCTTGGCCGAGGCCTTCGAGCTGCTGGTCGAGGACACCCTCATCGAGCCGACGTTCATCACGGGGTTCCCCACCGAAGTCTCCCCATTGGCGCGGCGCAGCGAGTCCGATCCTGGCTACGTGGACCGGTTCGAGCTCTTCGTTGGAAAGATGGAGATCGCGAACGCCTTCTCGGAGCTCAACGACCCCATCGATCAACGGGCGCGCTTCGAGGCTCAGGTGGCTCAGCGCGAAGGCGGCGACCAGGAGGCGATGCATCTGGACGCCGACTACATCCGCGCGCTGGAATACGGCATGCCACCGACCGCCGGCGAAGGGGTCGGGATCGACCGCCTGGCGATGCTGATGGCCAACCAGCAGTCCATCCGAGAGGTCATCTTCTTTCCCCACATGCGGCCCGAGTAGGGGCGCCGAAGTTGGGCTTCATCACGCCCATCGTGGTTGGGTTGAGCGGGTTCATCCTGCTCGCGACCGCACTGCTGACGGACGCCGACGGCAAGACCAAGTTCTACTCGCTGGTCGGCGCCTTCGTCATCCTGGTGTTGTTGGCGGCCGTCTTCGTCACCCTGGGGATGGCGATCCAGTTCCTCGCCGCCTTCAAGAGCTTCGGGGACACGCTGATGCGGCGACGCTTTTCGCTGTTCATGGCGTGGACCCTGCTGCGGTCCCACAAACGTCGGGACTCCCTGGCGCTTCGGCTCCAAGCTCGCATGGACGGCCTGCGCAGCCGACCGACTCGCGCCAAGTTGAGCGATCTGATCGCCGCGACGCTGGCGCTGCTGGTGCTGAGCCTCACGATGCGCACCGGCCTCTACAACGACCTGGTGGATCACATCAGCAGCGAGTTCGCCGTGGCGCTGCAGGTGGTGATGATGGCGCTGGCGGCGGTCTTCGCGGGGCGTATCGTGCCCCGCACCGTCATGGCCTTGGTCGCCCTGGCGAGCCTGGCGACGAGCGTCGCTCTGGTGATCGCGCTGGCGGTCTCGACCCCAGCCATCACGCTGGGGTTGCCTCCCATCGCAGAGAACGTGCTCACGGCTGTCGTGGCTCTGGTGCTGCTCGTGGCCGGCATCTTCGCCCTGCGGCTGGCGACGCCGCCATTGTTCGTGTGGCTCGACAAAAAGGGGGTGTTGGGGCTGGCTCACGCCTTGGCGCGGACCTACAAGACGCGCCTAACGCTCCAGCCCTTCGTCAGCATCGTTGGCGTCTCGTTGGGGATCTGGGCGCTGATCGTCGTGCTCAGCGTGATGCGAGGCTTCGCCGACGACCTGCAGACGAAGATCTTGAGGACCAACGCCCACATCACCGTGGAGCCCAGAGACGCCTCGGGGGTATTGGGAGACCCGTATCTGCTGACCGACGCTATCACGGCCGTGGGAGGAGTCCGCGAAGTCCAAGCGATGGCTTACGGGGAGGTCATGATGTCATCGAGCACGTCGGTGGCCGTCAACGTCGTGCTCAAGGGGATGACCGACGAGGACCTGCGTAACTCCGAGCAGCTCGAGGGGACTGTGGCCCCGGGCGACGTGCGCTGGCTGTGGCGCCCTGAATCACTGCTGAGCGACCGGCACCGCTATCCGCTCGCCGTCAGCACGGGCAAGGCGTCCTTTCGACCGGATCTGGATGACACCTCGACGGCGGCTGGCGGCGACGACGACCCACTCGGAGACGGCACGCCCAACCTGATCCAGGATCTCGGCGCTGGCGACCCCTTTGGCGCTGCCTCCAACGACCCCGCGGTGTTCCCCGGTATCCTTCTAGGCGCAGAGCTCTCAAAGAGCTTGAACGTGACAGTCGGCAGCGAGATCAACGTGATCTCTCCGGACGGCGACTTCGGCCCCACGGGCGTCCGCCCGAAGCTCAAGGCCTTCCGGGTGGCGGGGATCTTCACCACGGGGATGTACGAGTATGATCAGAAGCTGGCGTACATGGCGCTCGACGACGCCCAGCGCTTCCTGAACCTGGAGCGGCACCTCAATCGTCTCGAGATTCGCGTGGACGAGCCCGGCGGGACCGGAGACATCATCGCAAAGCTCGAGCCGATCCTCGCGCAGAGCGGTCAAGATCTGCGTTCCATGGGCTGGCGGGAGCGCAACAAGTCGCTGTTTGCGGCGTTGGCTCTGGAGCGCATCGCGATGTTCATCATCCTGGGCCTGACCATCATCGTCGCGGCGCTGTCGATCCTCAGCGCGTTGACCATGATCGTGGTCCAACGCTCCAAGGACATCTCCGTACTCAAAGCGTTGGGTGCCAGCAACGGTGACATCACGCGAACCTTCATGGGGATCGGGGGCGTCATCGGCATCATCGCGACGGCTACGGGGCTGGCCATCGGTCTGGGCTTCACATCGGCGGTCAAAGCGTTCGGCGTGCCGCTGCCCAAGGAGTACTACATCACCACCTTGCCCATTCAGGTCGACTACCTCGAGGTCGTGGTCGTGGCGCTCATCGCGATGGCCATCTGTATGGCCGCGACGTGGTACCCCGCACGCACTGCCAGCCGCTTGTCACCTGTGGAGGGGTTCCGTCATGGCTGATCCTGACATCTTGCTCGAAGTGCTTGGCCTGTCGCGCCACTTCAAGGTGCAAGCTACCCCATCATCGCCCTCCCGGACGCTCGAGGTCCTGCGCGGCGTGGATCTTACGATCACCGCCGGCGAGATGGCGTCGATCGTGGGCCAGAGCGGTACCGGCAAGTCGACGCTGCTACATATCCTCGGAACCTTGGACAGGCCGACCGCCGGGAGCGTTGTGTACCGCGGCACCGACGTGTTCTCGATGAGCGAGGGCGCGCTGGCCCGCTTCCGCAATCACAACATCGGGTTCGTGTTTCAGTTCCACCACCTCCTGGCGGAGTTCTCCGCCCTCCAAAACGTCATGCTCCCCGGCCTCATCGCCGGAATGAGCCCGCAACAGGCGTCCAAGCGCGCGGAGCCGCTGCTCGAACAGGTAGGCCTGGCGGATCGCCTCTCGCACCGGCCTGGCGAGTTGAGCGGCGGAGAGCAGCAACGGGTGGCCTTTGCCCGGGCCCTGGTGATGCAGCCGGACATCGTCTTTGCGGATGAACCGACCGGGAACCTGGACACGGCGACCTCCGAAGAGATACATGCACTCCTCGTTCGCTTGAATAGGGAAACGAACACGGCATTTGTCGTGGTCACACACAACGTACGTCTTGCCTGGTTGATGAACCGCCACTTGCTGTTGGAAGGTGGAGTGATACGCGAACTCCGTGACGATGAGGCCCCCGAGGGATTTTTGCCCAAGCGCAAGGACACCCACGGAGGAGCTGCATGAACACGACGGCCCCGAACAGGGTCCTGCTGAGTCTGTTCGCGCTGCTGCTGACGATGGCCCCCCTCACCGCGTGGGGAGCAGCGCCGTCGCCAGTGGTCCGCACGATCGAGGTGTCGGGCCTCAAGCAGATCGACAAGACCAGCGTGCGCCAGAAGATCTACAGCCAGATCGGCAAGCCGCTCAACCGGGTGAGGGTCAGCGAAGACGTCAAGCGCATCTACAAGATGAACTTCTTCGAGGACATCCAGGTAGGCATCAAGCCCCACCCGGAGGGCGGCGTCACGCTCGTCTACCACATCACCGAGCGGCCCACGATCATGGCCATCCGCTACGACGTCGAAGGCGACGCCGTGGACATCGAGGACATCAAGAAGGTCGTCGACCTCAAGCGCTTTGGCATCCTCGACGAGGCAGCGATTCGCTACAACCTCTCGAAGATCGAAGAGCTGTTCGTCGACGAGGGGCACTTCCTGGCGGAGACGCGGTACTCGCTGCAAGAGGTCCCTGGCGGCGTCGTCGTGACCTTGCACGTGGACGAGGGAAAAAACGTCGAGGTCCGGCACGTCTACATCACCGGAAACCAGGCCGTCTCAGCCAGTGAAATCAAAGGTGTGATGGCCACCCACGAGACCGGCTACTTCTCGTTCCTGACAAAGTTCGGTCAGTTCAAAAAGCAGTTCTTCAAAGAAGACATCAAGCGGATCCAGTTCCTTTACCTGACCAAGGGCTTCATTCAGGTCCAGGTCGGCGAGCCGGTGGTGACCCTGTCACCCGACAAGCAATGGATGACCATCACCATCCACGTCAAGGAGGGGCCGCGGTTCAAGGTGGGCGACATCGACCTCGAGATGGCCGAAGTGCCCGGTCCGGATGGTAAACCAGTCGCCGACGCCTGGCTCATCCCCAAAGAGCAGCTCATCGGCGGGGTCGCGCTGCAGCGCGACGAGTGGTTCGACTACAAGACCCTGCAAGGTGACGTGGGCCGAATCGGCGACATGTTCCGGGACCGGGGCTACGCGAACACGGTGGTGAACTTTCAGCCGAAGGTCGACCCGGCGACCAAGATCGTCGACGTCACCTTCAACGTTCAGAAAGGAGATCTGGTCTACTTTCGGCGGATCCAGATCCGCGGCAACAAGAGCACCCGGGACAAGGTCATCCGGCGGCAGCTGAAAGTTCACGAGGGGGACCTCTACTCCGCCACTGGAATTCGACGCTCCAAGCGTCGCATCGGGGTGCTGGGTTACTTCGACAAGGTCGACGTCAAGCCCCAGCCCACCGGCCGCCCCGACCGCATGGATCTGGTGGTCGACGTGAAGGAAAAGCAAACCGGCACGTTCCAGGTCGGGGCCGGGTTCTCGAGCCTGGAGTCGTTCATCGTCACGGCGCAGATCGCCAAGGACAACTTCCTCGGGCGGGGCCAACGCGTCAGCCTCAACGCCACGCTCTCGGCCATCCGGCAGCTCATCAGCCTGAGCTTCTTCGAGCCTTACTTCTTCGACACACCGCTGACCTTCGCCTTCGACGCGTTCAACTTCGACGAGGACTTCGTCGGCTTCACTCGAACGCGGCGCGGGGGCAACATCTCGTTCGGCTACCGACTCACCGACGACCTGTCGCTGGCGCTCACGTATACGCTGGAAGACGTCGAGGCCACGCTCCGGTCCAGCGACATCGAGTTCAAGGGCTACCCGTCGGCGGGGCTGACCAGCTCGCTGCGGCTGACCGCCTCCCTGGACACGCGCAACAACCGCCTGTTCCCGTCGGAAGGCACCTACACCACGCTGAGCGCGGAGATCGCTCATGAGTACACCGGCAGCGAGAACGAGTTCGCGCGCATCATCGGGCGCACCCGATGGTACTTTGGCCTTCCACTCAACATGGTCTTCAAGGTGAACCTCACCGCGGGCTGGGTGACCAGCCTGGGCGACAACCCCGTGCCACTGTTCGAGCGCTTCTTCGTGGGTGGCATCTACACGGTGCGAGGGTTCGAGCGGAACTCGCTGGGGCCGGGTGTGCCCGTCGGCTCATTCCCCGACAGCACGCCTGGCCGCTTCAATGTCGGCGGCGTCAAGCAGCTGATTTTCAACGCTGAGCTGGAGATCCCGATCTTCGCCGAGGTCGGGATCCGCGGGGTCGTCTTCTTCGACGCCGGCAACGCGTGGGACATCGACGAGGACCTCAACCCACTGGAGATGCGGGCCGCCGTTGGCTTTGGCTTCCGCTGGCAGTCACCCGTGGGCCCACTTCGCTTTGAGTGGGGCATCCCGCTGGACCCCAAAGAAGGTGAAGACCCTATCGTGTTCGAGTTCACCATCGGAAATTCTTTCTAGACCCCACCGACGCCTACGCTCATCGCCCGTGTCCGGCGGTTGGGGGAATGAGGGCGGGAGACCCCGAGTTTTCCTGCTTGACACCCACTCGGCCCAACGCTAATCGCACGTCGCTGAGTCCTATGACGCGACCATCGAGAGAGACGCCTTTTGCTCCACACCACGCCTCGAAACATCCTCACCGCGCTGCTCTTCGCTGCGTTCCTCTTCGGCATCCCGACCCAGGCGTCGGCGGGCACCCTCAAGATTGGGGTGGTCGACGTCGAGTATGTGATCCTCAAGTCCAAGAATGGACAGAAGGCCAAAAAGAAGCTGAAGCGCATCTTTGGGAAAAAGCAGAAGGAGCTCAACAAGCAGCAAGAAGAGCTCCTGGCGCTGAAAAAGCAGCTGGAGAACCCCAGCGGGGTCACGACCCCCGATAAGCGCAAGAAGATGCTGATCAACTATCAGCAAGGCGTGCTCAAGCTTCAGGAGAGCTTCGTCAAGCATCAGCAGAGCCTCGCCAAAAAAGAGGTTGAGCTGATGAAGCCGATCCTCAAAAAGCTCGAGTCCGTGCTCACCGCTCACGCCAAAGCCGGCGGCTACGACCTGCTGCTGACGCGCAGTCAGCATGGGGTGGTGTTTGCCAAGCCGACCTACGATATCACCAAGGCTATCCTCGCGAAGATGGATGGTGGCTGAGCAGCCGCTCCGCGTGACGCTGTCTTCACTGGTGGCCGCGTCCATGGCGGCGGCCGCCCTGTGGGGATGCTTCGCTGACAAACCGGCCCCCGAGAAGCCGCCGCCGATCGTCGACAAGCGCGCGCCACAACAGCCACCAGTGGTGGACGTCTCGGTGTTCGAGCCGGCGGCCGCATCCGAGCCTGTAGCCGAAGAGCCCGAGATCTCGGCTCAGGACGCCGAACCCAACGATCGGCCCGAGCAGGCCATCGCGGTGACCCCTGGGCGCCCGTTGCGTGGAGTCATCGGCCGCCCCGCCGACCCCAAAGGGCGCACCGGGGACCAGGACTGGTACGTGCTCACCGTGGCAGGCGACACACCCATGTTGGGTCGCGCGGAGCTCAGCGGCGCCGATGACCTCGACGTGGTGCTCGAATACGTATCCCCCAAGCCGCGACGCCGCGGCAAATACCGGGCCATCGTGCAGGCGGACGTCCAGGTCAAAAGGCCGGGTCCAGAGGTACTGCCGAGCCTCAACCTGGGCCCGGGCAAGCACTACTTTCGGGTGCGGGAGGCGTGGTACCGTAACAAGCGACGGACAGGCAGCGCCAAGCCCTACCGCCTGAGGATCACGCTGCGCCCCTGGATCGAGGGCGCGGACGCCGAACCCAACGACGCCGATCCAGACGCACTGAAGACCGAGCTCGATGTCGGCGGACAAGGGCTCATCGGCCATGTCGGCGACCGTGACCTTTGGGCCGTCCACCTTCCGCCCAGCGCGGCTGGCGGCCGGGTACGCGTGACGATCACGCCCATCCCAGGGCTCGAGATGACCGCGGCGGTTCGCTTCGAACCCCACGGAGAATTCGGGAAATCGAGCCACGGAGACGCCGGCAAGACATTGATATTACGTAACATCGGCGTACCACCGCCGGGTTCGAAGGCCGAGCAAGCCCCGCCGCCTCTCTTCGTGCAGGTCGGGACTCGCCGAGGCGCATCGGTGGAGAGCCGCTACTCGGTGTTCGTCGGGATGGAGTCGGCGGGGCCACAGGGCGGCCTGGTGGAGCGCGAGCCCAATGACGGTCCGGACGGCAGCACCCGCGTGGAGGCCCCCGACGGACCGGGGGAGGTCCTCATTCACGGATTTCTGGACCACCGCCGAGACGTCGACGTCTACGAGTTCACGGTGAACGGCCCCATGAGCCTGGGCGCTATGCTGACGCCGCCGATGGGCGCGGATTACGCCTTCAACCTTCGCGGCCCCGAGGGCATCGCGCTGAGCGCCAAACGAACCAAGGCGGGGCAGAGCGAGATCATGCGCGGCGTCGGCCTGCTCAAAGGCAGCTGGCGCCTGATGGTCCGGAGACAACGCGGGGAGACCAACGCAAAGGCTGCATACGCGCTGAAGCTGGAGTTCGGTGATGGCGACCGGAGCGAGGCCGAACCCAACGACGCCTTCTCATCGACGCGAGTCAGTCCGCTCCCAGCGAGTGGACAGCCCGCCAGAGGTTGTATCCATCCGGCGGGAGACCGTGACCTGTGGCTGGTCGACCTGACCAAGGCCACCGAGGGGCGCATCGCGACGTTCAAGGTCAAAGCGCCGCCCGGCCTTTTGTTGAAGGCGGCCCTCTACGCCGCCGATGAAAGCGTGCTTACGATCGCCGAGCGATTGTCAGACGAGTCGACGTTCACCCATTACCTGGAGCCAGGCGCCTACCGCCTCCGGGTCTGGGGCGTGGACAAGAGCGCCACAGAGGCGCAGACCCCCTACGAGATCAGCCTTCTCGAGTAGTCTTTGAACGGTTTCAAGGTCTTCAGCTTCCGGGGAATCCCGGTCTATTTCAGCATCTGGTTCATCGCGCTGGTGGCCTACGTGGCGACCAAAGTGACGGGGGTCGGGGAGCTC
>JAAZYN010000830.1 GCA_014239625.1 Myxococcales bacterium
GTGGTGCCAATCGGCGACCGGCTCCTCGTCGCGCCCGACCCACCGGTCCGTCGCGACGCTGAACGTACAGACGGCTTTCCCCGCGGCCGTGTATCGAAGCTCTGGGTCCTTGCCGAGGCGGCCTACCAGGAACACTTTGTTCACGCTGCCCATGATGCACTCCTACGCTGCTTCCGTGATTCGGTTCCCGCTCTCGGCGCCACCGATCCCCATGACCTTCCCCCGGATCTCCGACATCAGGCTGCGATCGGCGTCGAGCAGCGCACGCACCTTCTCCCGCCCCTGGCCCAAACGGCGATCGCCATAACTGTACCAAGCGCCAGACTTCTGGATGACGCTCGCGTCCAGGGCCATATCGACCAGCTCGCCGGCCTGACAGATCCCCTTGCCGTAGAAGATCTCGAACTCGGCGCGTTTGAATGGAGCGGCCAGCTTGTTCTT
This sequence comes from Myxococcales bacterium, assembly GCA_014239625.1. GTDB lineage: Bacteria > Myxococcota_A > UBA9042 > PHBI01 > JAAZYN01 > JAAZYN01. Next base: position 442 of record JAAZYN010000830.1, read on the forward strand.
GGCGACCTTCACCCGCACCCGGTTGGCGTACGCGTCGCCGTTGGAGCTCTTGAGCGTCGCGATGCGTCGAATGTCCAAGCGCATCGACGCGTAGAATTTCAGGGCGTTGCCTCCAGTCGTGGTCTCGCCGCTGCCGAAGGTCACGCCGATCTTTTGTCGAAGCTGGTTGATAAAGACCACCGTGGTATTGTGCTGGCTGGCAGCCATGGCGAGCTTACGCATGGCTTGACTCATCATCCGGGCCTGCAAACCGACGTGGTGGTCGCCCACCTCCCCATCGATTTCGGCCTGCGGCGTCAGCGCAGCGACGGAGTCGATGACGACCACCGACACCTCCTCCGAGCGAACCATCATCTCCGCCAGCTGCAACGCCTGCTCCCCACTGTCGGGCTGGCTCACCAGCAACCGGTCCAGCTCGACCCCGATGGACTGGGCGTACTGAGGGTCCAGTGCATGTTCCGCGTCGATGAAGACCGCCAGCCCGCCCAAACGCTGAGCCTCGGCCACGACGTGGAGAGTAAGGGTCGTCTTGCCGCTGGACTCGGGACCGTAAATCTCGATGACGCGGCCCTGAGCCACCCCGCCCACGCCCAGAGCCTTGTCCAATCCGATGGAGCCCGTGCTGATCACGGGCACCGCTTCACCGGTGTCCTTGAGGTTCATGAACACTCCCCTCCCGAATCTCTTCTCGGCATCCCCGACCCTCGCCAAATAGCCAGAACCTAGTTTCTTTTTCTTTCTCTCACGCTTCGTCATAGACATCTCCTTGGTGTTTGGCGCCGTGGCACGGAGCCGGTTGATTGGTCTTGATTCAGGGACACGCTGTCGCAGCCGCGATGGGACCGGAGCGACTCCGATCCCAGGTGCGATACGTGAGCGCCTCGGCCACATGGTTCACGCCGATACAGGTCGCTCCCGCGAGATCCGCGATAGTCCGAGCGATCTTCACCACCCGGTGCCAGGATCGGGCCGTCAGCCCGAACCGCCGCGACGCCGCTACCAGCGCGAGCGCCTCGCTGCGGCCCAGGCTCGCCCACCGCTCGAGCTGCTCGATGTGCAGCTCGCTGTTGAGGAGAGGCCGCTGCTCGCCAACACGGTTGCGCTCAGCCTGCGCGGCCCGCGCTGCCACCACTCGCTCTCGAACCGCAGCGCTGGACTCCCCGTGGGACGCTGTGACCAGCTGCTCTGGCGCGACGGCTTGAAGCTCCACGTGAAGATCGATGCGGTCGAGCAGCGGCCCTGACATGCGTGCCCGATACAGCTCGATGGCGCGGCGAGAGCACCGACACGCCCGCGCGGCATCGTTGTGATGCCCGCACGGGCACGGGTTGAGCGCGCATATCAGCGTGAACGAAGAGGGAAAGACGACGCTCTTTCCCGCGCGACTCACACACACACGTCGATCTTCGAGGGGCCCCCGCAAAGCCTCCAGCGCCGACCGTCGAAATTCAGGCGTCTCGTCCAGAAAGAGGACACCGCGATGAGCGAGGCTCACCTCGCCAGGACGCGGCGACGCGCCACCGCCGACGAGGGCAGCATACGAGCAGGTGGCGTGGGGCGCTCGAAACGGTCGCCGTCGCAACAGGCCGCGCCCTGAGTGGACGCGGGCCACGCTGTGGATCCGCGTCACCTCCAGCCTCTCGGGCAGGGTCATCGCAGGGAGGATCGACGGAAGAGACCGAGCCAGAAGGGTCTTGCCGCACCCTGGCGGTCCCACCATCAGCAGATTGTGACCGCCCGCGGCGGCGACCTCTAGAGCTCGGCGAGCGACGCGTTGCCCTCGCACCAGAGCCAGGTCGACCTCCGCTGGCTCGGTATCAGGCACCTCCAGAAGCTCAGTGGGCGGATGGCTCCCCGGGTCGTGCAGCGCAGACAG
>JAAZYN010000831.1 GCA_014239625.1 Myxococcales bacterium
AGGCTGACCGTGTCGGAGGTCAGCCTCGACACCTCCATCGTGGCCAACGCGCTGCGTAAGAGAGTACAGATCGAGGACGCCGAGCTCGGCGTAGGCGCGGTGAAGCTCGCCCGCTCCGACGGCACCCTGCTGGACATCGGCGCCATCACCACCAACGTCCGAGGGAGCGCCAGCGGCGACCAGGTGACCGCCCGCTGGGATGGCCTGGACACGACCGCCACGCTCACCCGACCCGACGGGCGACAGGTCGACGTCCCGATGACCTTCGACGGCGTCGACGTGACCCAAAAGGGCGGCCGCATCGACGTGGCGGTGGCGGACGTGGTGGTGGGCGCCGTCTCGGTCAAGTCCATCGGCGCCGCCCTGAGCTTGGACCTGGCCGCGCTGGTTCCCAAAGGCGACCAGACCTTCACCGTGGATACGCTCCACCTGAAGGCCGCCGACGTGAACGCTATCCTGGGCCGCGAGACGCTGCTCAGCGACGTCGACGTGAACTTCACCGCCCAGGGCCCCCCGAACAAGCTCACGCTGCGGGGCTCGGTGAGCACGACCGGCGGCCGCCTGGGGCTCGAGGGGACGCTGGACCTCAGTGATCCGCTGCTGCCCGTCTACGCGGTCACGCTGTCGGCCCCCGCCATCGAGCCGGGCAAGTTCCTCGCGGGTGACTTCCCCCCCACCACGACGAGCATGACCCTGGCGGTGACAGGCCGAGGCGTCAAGGCTGGTGACCTGGACACCCGGCTGGACCTGACCATCGGCGCCACCCAGGTCGGTGACCGCAAGGTCGAGGGGGTGACGGTCAAGGCCCACGCCAAAGACGGCGCGGTGGTGCTGGACGACTTCACGGTGTCGGTGCTGGGTCACACGGTGAAGCTCGATGGGGACTTCGACCCTACGACCCGCACGGTCAACGGCCACTTCACCACCAGCGCCGACCTCCAGAACCTGGTCACCAGGATCGATGAGGCTGGCGGATTCAAGGCGCCGCTACCCGCCATCAAAGGGCAAGACATCACCGTCGACCTGCGGGCACGCGCCGTCCTTAGAGATCCGGCTGGAGACGCCCCCACCGATAACGCCGAGGGCTCACCGCTGGCACAGCTTCCGGCCGAAAACGCTACACTGAAAGGCAGCATCACGGGGCGCGACCTCGACGATGGCCGGGTCAAGGTGGGGGCGCTCGACATCAACGTCGACGTGACCGTGGCGCAGAGCATCCCGAAGGGCACGATCACGATCGCCATGGACGCTCTGCAGACCGCGACCGGGGTGGCCCTGGACAAGGTCCGCACGACCCTGGACATCCAGGGGTCCAACTACACCCTCGAGGTGAAGGCCGAGGACGCCCCGTCCCAGCGAGCGCTTCACGTGGTGCTTCACGGTACGGTGGATCCCGAGACCCTGGATATCAGCGCGACGCTCCGGAAGGTCCTGGCGAAGGCCGGGGAGTTCCGGGCGGAGCTGGCGCGGCCCGTGGCGATCGCCCTGCCACCTTCCCTGGACGTCCTGGGCAAGACCCTGCGCTTGCCGCAGACGACGTTCCATGTCGCGGACGGCACCGTCTCGGTGCGCGGTGGCGCCACCTTGGGGCGGGACAAGCCCGCGATGGTGGAGCGGATCGACGCGGACATCGAGGTGGCCGGGCTCCGCGTCGCCAAACTCCCGCGAGCGCTGCGGCGGCGACTGCGAGGCCTGGGGGGGCGGGTGAACGCCACGGTGAGCGTGCGCGGGACGCCCGCCGATCCGTCGCTCTCATTCAGCCTCGGGACGTCCCTGCGAGGCTTCGGCCTTCGCGCCCGCGGAGGCATCGGCGACGGGCGCCTCGACGCCGACGTCCGGCTGACCAGGCGCGGCAAGCGCGTGCTGAGCGCAGACATCAGCGCTCCCATCCTGCTGCCCAGCCCCGGCAGCGGCGGGAGGCCGCGGCTGAGCCCACACGGGCGGCTGTCGGCCACGGTAGACATGCCCGAGACCCGACTGGCTGACCTGGTCGGCCGGGAGGTGCGTAGACGCGTCGGCGACGCCACCGTCTCGCTGACCCTGCGGGCGCGCGGCAGCGCGGCGCGGCCCCGGGTGGGGTTGACCTTGGCTCTGGCCCAGCTGCCCATCGAGAAACTCGAGACGATGGTCGGCGCCAACCTCAGCGTCGACCTGGCCCCCGAGGGCCGAAAGCACCGCGCCACGGGGAAGCTGACGCTGACCGCGGAGGACGGCTCGCTGCCGTCACTGGGCGGGACCCTGACGGCGCTCTGGAAGCGCTCACCCCTGACGGCCCGCGACAAACGACCCGAGTCCGCGACGATCCATCTGGCCGACG
>JAAZYN010000832.1:0-2091 GCA_014239625.1 Myxococcales bacterium
GGTTTGATACCTGCTCCAGCCAGAAAACAGGCGTTGGTCAGGGCGTGATCGCGACCGAAGTTCTGGTTCAACATGGGCGTCCGGCTGAACTCCGAGAACCCGATGATGGTGGTGTGGTCGAGCCAGCTGTCTCCGCTGTTCGGGAAGGGCCTCGAGGCGAGGTCCTCAATCATCCGAGCGATGGCGTCGAAGCCCGCCTGTTGGCCAGGCCCTTGGTCCTCGGTCCAGTCATCGTAGTGAGTATCGAGTGAGCTGGCCGCGGTGATGCTCGCCACTCGGCTGAGCCCGCTGGTGATCGCCGTCACCGCCAGCGCCGCTTGGCCTGCCGGTGAGAGGACGCCGGTAGTGGCCGAGTTGGAGGTTGAAAACCCGTAGTGGTCACGAAGCGCGATCATCTCAGGCGTGTTGGCCTTGAAGTTGAACAGCGCGTCGTAGCCGCCCTGAACCATCTCGCGGGCCTTGCGCCGCCCCTGCTCGGCAGCGACCAGCAACGGTGACGCCTGGAAGCTGGCGCACTCGCTGTATTGCCGGAGGATCGCGTCCAGCGCGGCGTCCTGGGCGGGGCCCAAGGTCACGCTCGGTCCCGACAGTGACTGGACGAGATCGTTGACGCCCTGCACCGAGAGCCCACTGGCCTAGGTCGGCAGATCGACGGTGTAGCTCTCGACCTGCACCGCCAGGTTCGGCACCGGCTGGTCGGCGCCAAGGGAATACGCCAACCAGGTGGCGGCCGAGTTCCCACGCGCGAGCAGGCCGCTGGGAGGCTTGCCTGTGATGAAGCGACGCCGGCCGACCTCGTGGGTCAGGGTCTCCATGCTCATGCCCCGGACGACACACAGCTTGTCGCCATGCATCGTACCCAGATCCCCGATGAAGGGTCCGAGCTGAACACCAGGTCCCACGTCGACCATGTCGACGTTGGGGTCCTCCAGAAACTGCCAGCCGGGCTGAATCCGGTACTCCGCCAGGTTGCTCTCGTTGAAGTCCGCTGGATGCCGCGGGTCCAGAGACAACAGGATGTCCCAGCCACCGCTGAAGTAGCAGAAGATGTAATAGCGGTCGACGCCGCTGTCAGGTGTCGGCCCCGCAGCCCGTGCCAACGTGCTGAGTAACCCCGGAGCGCCGAACCCGGCCAGCGCAGCGGAGGCTCCGAGGGCGCAACCGCGGCCAAGAAAGCCGCGACGCGAAAACCCTGTCATAGGAGGTCGTTTCGTCATCGTCCGCTCCTCAGAACGTGTAGAAATCTGGGTGGGTAAACAGGCCCACGCAGGTCGTGTTCCACGCCGTCATCACGTCATTGGAGATGTGATGACCGCTCTCGAACAGCCACACCAGCTGCTCCAGCGATGGATGCGTCGGCGACACATCCTGACCGTGAACCCGGAGCTTGAGCGCCACCAGGTTGTCCACGATGCCGTCCAGATCCTGGGCGGGGCTCGCTTGGGGGCTCACCTTCGTGAAGAAGGTGCGCTCGGCCGGGTCCGTCTCGAGCTCCCGGTCGAGCCACCGGGCGCAGACCTCACGAGCCGCGTCACCGAGGAACTTTTGGAACAAGGCCCCCGGCGTCAGGTCCTCCAGGGTCGAGTTCAGGTAGTCCGGTTTGCCGAGGGTGGCCGAGAAATCATCGAACCGGTCGATCTCGACGCCACCCGACAGCCGCGTCCACCCGATCCCGCCGGTCACCTTGTAGAAGGCGCGCTTGAGTTGGTCCACGTCCATACGTCGGCGCGGCCTCTCCAGCGGCGACGGAGGAGGCGTCAGCGCGGCCTCCGCCGGTGGGGTGGTCCCGACGCCGGTGTGCCAGGGGTCGTCGGGCATCCCTGTGGTGGGATCCACCGCCGGGTCGGCGGGCGGATCCGCCGGCGCCGTGGGGTCCTGGGTCGGAGGCGTGGTGGTCGTCGGCGGCTGCGGGTCGGCCGAGGTCGGCCCATCCAGCGCGTCGCCACCACATGCGGCCAGGGGTATCAGCGCGGCGAGCGCGAGAGCCTTGAAGAAGAGAGCGTTCACCGGACCCTCCTGTAGGTGTCGGAGGTGACGATGGTAGCCAGCAACGACTTGTAGTTGAAGCCTGACGCGACGAAGTCCACGGCC
>JAAZYN010000832.1:2101-2316 GCA_014239625.1 Myxococcales bacterium
CCAGCTCCTGTAGCCTCTGTTGGTCAGGTTGCCCCATCACCCGTCCCAGCAGCCACTCGCTGGACTTCTCGGCCACGCACATGGGCAGCCGGTTGTCGGCTACGTTGCGGAGCGCCAACAGCGAGGGGCCCGCCTCCACGTGCTGGGTGTGGGAATCGGCCAAGAACGTGTACGAGTTCAACATCCCCAGGTAGGGCACCTCGGCCGCGCTCAAC
>JAAZYN010000833.1 GCA_014239625.1 Myxococcales bacterium
ATCGTTCGCCTTGAGAGAGGGCTCCAAACCGCCGCCGCTCACGGGCGACGCCATCAAGGGGGAGTTCCCGCCGAAGCAGCCCGACGTGGTCAAGGCCGCGGTGGACGACAAGGCGCTGAAGATCCTCAGGGTTCAGCCCGAGGGTGAGGTCCCACTGGTGCCTCGCGTCAGCGTCACCTTCAACCAGCCGATGGTCGCGGTGACGTCTCATGAAGAGCTCAAGAAGGCGCCCGTTCCGGTGACGCTGAAGCCGGAGCCCAAGGGCGAGTGGCGCTGGATCGGCACCAAGACGGTGGCGTTTCAGCCGGAGGGCCGGGCGCCCATGGCGACCCACTACACCATCACCGTCCCCAAGGGCATCACCTCCGCCAGCGGCGCAGCGCTGGCCGACGAGCGGGTGGTGACCTTCGCGACGCCCACCGTCAAGGTCGTGAGCGCGGCCCCCTCGGGGGACTCGGTGGAGACCGCCCCGCTGATGCACGTGACCTTCAATCAACGCGTCGACGCCGCCAAGGTCTTCGCCACGATGAAGCTCACCGACGCGAACGGCGCCGACGTCCCCATCGAGCGGCTCACCTTGCGGAAGTACAGGGAGGCTCTGGCGAAGAAGGCCAAAAAGAAGGTGGCCGCGGTGGGGCGGGTCGTGCGCGCCGACTGGGAGGACCGTTGGGTCGGTTTTCGCGCGACCGGGGCGCTGAAGACGAACACGCGCTACACCGTCACCGTCGGCCCGGGCACACCCAGCGCCGAGGGGCCGCGCGCGACGGACGAGGCCTACACCCGGAGCTTCAAGACCTATGGCCCCTTCAAGGTCGTGCGGGAACGCTGCGGTTGGGGCAGCGTGTGTCGCCCGACCATGACGTGGACGGTGGAGTTCACCAACGCCGTCGATCCGAAGCAGTTCAAAGACGCCATGGTCACCGTCAGCCCCAAGGTGAAGGGGTTTCGCACGACCCCGTCGTGGCGGCGGCTGAACATGCGCGGCGCGTTCAAGGGGCGCACCGAGTACACGGTGACCCTCTCGCCGGACATCACCGACGTCTTCGGGCAGCGGCTGGGCAAAGGCAAGACCCTGAAGTTCAAGGTCGGGCCCGCCAACAAGGCGCTGAGCGCTCAAAACGAGACGATGATGATCCTGGACCCGGCGGGTAAGCCCCGGTTTACGGTCTACGTCACCAACTACGAGAAGTTGCGGGTCCGAGGATACCGAGTCGCCCCCAAGGATTGGCGGGACTATCTCGACTACAAGCGCAACCAGTGGCGCGAGAAGAACCCACCGACCCCGCCGGGAAAGAAGGTCTTCGATGAGCTCGTGGACACCGAAGCGCCCAAGGACGAGACCCACGAGACGAACCTGGAGCTGGGCCCCATGCTCGAGAAGGGGGGCAGCGGGCAGCTGGTGCTCGTCGTGACGCCGCGTCGTAGTGAAGTGAAGGACAAATGGACGCTTCGGTCACACACCGTCGCGACCTGGCTGCAGGCCACCAAGATCGGCGTCGACGCGATCATCGACAACGACGAGATGATCCTGTTGGCCACGTCGCTGGTCGACGGGAGCCGATTGGACGGGGTGAAGATCACGCTGTCCCCCGGCGGCGGTGCCCTGACCGCCTCCACCGACGCCAAGGGCGTGGCGCGGATCAAGCTGCCGGCGACGGCCAAGGAGCCGCAGTACGTGGCCGCGCAAAAGGGCGGGGATCTGGCCTTCATGCCCGACTCCCATTCGTACTGGAGCAGCAGCGGCCGTTGGACCATGCGCAGCAGCAGTGACAGTACGCGTTGGTTCGTGTTCGACGATCGAAAGCTCTACAAACCCTCGGAGCGGGTGCGCTTGAAGGGCTGGGTCCGGCAGATCACCAAGGGTCCCAAGGGCGACGTGGAGGGGCTCGGCGGCGCCCTCGCCAAGGTGCGGTTCAAGGTGGTCGGATCGCGGGGTAACGAGCTCGCAAAGGGCGAGGTGCCCGTCAACGCGAACGCGGGTTTTAATCTGTCGTTCAAGCTGCCCCAGACCCCGACCCTCGGCAGCGCGCGGGTCGAGCTGACGGGCGTCGGCGGTCCCTATGCGCGCTACACTCACCGCTTTGAGATTCAGGAGTTCCGGCGACCCGAGTTCGAGGTCTCGGCCAGCTCCAGCGAGGGGCCGCATATCATCGGCGGCGACGCGACCGTGTCGGCCTTCGCCCGTTATTATTCGGGCGGACCGTTGCCCAACGCCGAGGCCCGTTGGCGCGTCCGAGCCACCGCCGGCTCCTACCGGCCGCCCAACCGCGCTGGCTACACCTTCGGCTACTGGACGCCCTGGTGGGAGTCGCG
>JAAZYN010000834.1 GCA_014239625.1 Myxococcales bacterium
GACAGGCCGAGCACTTCCCGTTTGCCCACGCGCAGGCGCGTGGCGGCGTGCCGCTGGAGGAGGTGGGTGCGCTTGCGCATGGCGTCAAACGAGGCGCTCGCCCCGCGCCGTCGGCTGAGCTCCTGGAGCCACTCCGCCGCGCCGCCGGGGGGCAGCTCGTTGGGGGCACCGTAGCGATCGCGGACGTGGCGGAAGGTCATGTCGCGGTAGCGGAGCGCCGAGGCTACGGCGTCCCGCCCGCTTGTCAGCAGCCGCACCTCGTTGTCGATGAGCGCGCTGCGACCACCACCGCCAAAGCGGGGCGCTGGCGCGGGTGCGCCGAAACGGCCGACGCTACTCCACAACGACAACCCCACGAGCAGGAGGGCTTGGGCGGTCACCAGGAGCAGCGGAAACGCCATGGCCTCTGCGTAGACCGATGGCACCTGCTTGTGGCCGTGCAGCACCTCGTCGAACAGAACCGGTCCGTCGCCTTTGCGCAGGCGATTGATCAACGCGATCATGAGCTGCGCTCCCCCGCCGCGGAGGCCATGGGTGGCCATGACGTCGGGATCACTGAGCACCATCTGGGTGTGGTCGCGTCCGACGATCCGCCCTACGAGGACGCCGTCGCCGCAGCTTACGACGGGCTCTAGTGAGGAGCCGGCGATGAGCTGCACGTCGCGCAGCTCGACGTTCATGATGAAGTCTCCGCGGCATCGGGCGGCCTCGGCCATGAGGGTACGCCCTGTGATCCCAGCGACGCTCATCAGATCGTCGGTGGCGTCGGGGCCTGCTGGCCACACCCGGTCGGCGAACTCGGGCTGGTCGGCCGCCCTCGACGCCGACCACTTCGGCAACACGAGCAGCAGCGGCGCAGCGACGGCGGTGTACTCTCGAAGGAGATCTCGCTCGGCCGCCCCGCTGAGCTCTGGCTCGGCGACCACCAGCAGCGAGGCGCCAGCTGCTCGCTTCGCTGTCCCGAAGCGGACCCGCTGGACGGGGATGCGGAGCTCCTCGAGCAGGGCCACCAGCGCCTGGTGACCGATGGCCGACAGCGAATAGCCGTCAGGGGAGGGCGAGCGCAGCGTCGGTGTGTTCGGGCCTATCACGGCCCAGAGCAAGCTGGCCACGAGGGTCCCGACCCCCAGCCCGACGAGCAGCCGCCCGCGGCTGCCTGCAAAGGGGAGCTCGCTGTCGCCGCTCATGTGGGCATCCAGCCGGCTTCAAAGATCCGGAAGGACTCGCGGCACCGGCCGAACGTGTCGACGTCCAGATCGCGCTGACCAAAGTGCCCTCGCTCGACGGCCTGGACCAGTCGGCTCAGCGCCTCCCGTTGGCTCGCGTGGATGGGCAGCTCAGCCAACAGCTCACGGCTGGTGGCGTCTCGCGCCAGCGGCAACGACAGCTGCTCGGAGGCGGCACAGAGGGCCAGGCGGAGGAGCTCGTGGACGGCCTCTGTGTAGCGTCCCTGGGCGGCCAACCGCTCGACGAGGGACAGCTGGGGCGGATCGATGACGATCACGTCATCGGGCTCGAGCTCGGCGCGGCTGACGCGTCGGGACGCGCCGGTGGCGACGACCCGGGCGCGGCTGCGTAGGCGACCCACGGCGGCGACCAGCGTGCCGATGACGATGAGGGCCCCGAGGACCACCAGGAGGGTGAGCACCAGATCGGCCCCGAAGTCGTCGCCGGCGCTGCGGCTGTCGAGGGGAGGGCGGCGCCGCGCGGCCTCGCGCCGAGGGCCTCTGCGCCACACCACGGAGTCGTTGGCTCGTTCGGCGCCGGCGCGGTCCGAGGTGGCCGCTCCTCCGCCCGGATCCCCGGGGTCGCTGGCCGAAGGACGCGGGGGTGCGCCCTGATGGCTTGGGTCATCATCGGGCGGTTGGCCTCCAGGCTGCGGGCTGGTGGCCCCACGGTTCGGTCCTCTGCGCGGCGCCCATCGGAGGCCATCGCTCTGCGCAGGGAGGGCTGTCTGGTAGGTGCCATCGGCGAGCACCGCGTCCAGCGCGCGCTCCACCTGCGAAGGCGTGGGCGCCGGGGCCGCGACCAGGGCCAATGACAGCGCTAGCGTGAATGAGCCGAGCATCTACTCGCTATAGCGTTGTTTGGGGTGGGATGATAGGTGCTGGATATGGTCGCTTCCTCTTCGCTGTCGTCTCCTCCGCCACGCCTCCCCCGCGACTACGGTCTCACCGGCCTGGGCCTGATCATGCAGGTCAGCGGAGGGATGGCGATCGCGGTCAACGCGCTGTTGATCCTCCAATCGTTCGCGATGCCCACGGGATCTCTGATCCTGTTCATGCTGGCGATCGTGATCAGCGGGATCGTG
>JAAZYN010000835.1 GCA_014239625.1 Myxococcales bacterium
CGCTCGCGAAGGCTCGGGCCGAGGCTGAGGCCGCGATCGCCAAAGGGGCCCCCCCCCTCCGTAGGTGGAGCGCGGCGGTCGCCGTCGTCGCAGAGCAGGCCGACAGCCTCCCAGAGCCCGGCCCGGAGCGCGCGGCTTTGAGCGCGCGAGTGGCGAAGCTCGAGCGGGAGGGCGCCGCCATCAGGGTCACCGTGGACGCCGCCAGCGCCGCCTACCTGGCCTTCGTCGAGGTGGCCAACCGAGAGCGCACCATCGGCAACCGCGATCTCGCCCTGGCCGCTCGGTACAAAACCCTCATGCACGGGTTTCACCAGACGCGCAAGACGCTCCAGCGGATCGCTGGCAGGCTCTCGGCTCCACCACCGCCGAGTCAGCCCTGACGGGCGCGTGCTCCCTTCGGCTGGCTCGAGGCGTGTCGACGACGACGTCACCAGCCGCAGATCCGCGGCGGACCACCGTCCGCTGGGGTCAGTCGCGCCGCAGCAGCAGCTCCAAAAACGACTGCACCGCCGGCTGAGGGGGGCTCCCTGCGCGATACACGACGCAGAGGTCGCGCTTGAGCTCGAAGCCCTTGATCTCGAGCGCCAAGAGGGTGCGAGCGTCCAACTCGCGCTGGATGCAGTGCTCCGGAAGCACGGCGAACCCGACCAGGACCTCGACCATCCGCTTGATGACCTCGATGTCCGGACTCTCGGCGACGATGAGCGGCTCGACCTCTAGATTCGACAGGGCGCTCTCGGTGAGAGCCCGGGTGGGAGCCTCAGCATCGAAGGTCACCATCGGCTCGCGGTCCAGCACCTCCGGCGGCAACGCCCCCTCTCTTCGAGCCCGCTTGGACAGTGGGTGATCGGGCGCGACGACGACGCGGAGACGGTTGGACAGGAACTCTTCGCAGACGAAGTCATCGAGCCCCGGGCTGCCCGCCACGAGGCCCACGTCGACCCTGTGCTCCCGCAGCATCTGAAGCACCTGCTTGCTGCGCGCGGTGACGAGCTTGAGCTGCACCCCAGGGTTTCTCTCGCGGAGGCGCCGCAGATACAGCGGCAAGATGTGCACACCGATGCTGTTGACCGCTCCGATCGCGACGCGGCCGGCGCTGCCATCACGGAGCCCCTCGATGGCCTCTTCGAGGTCGCGCACGTGCCCGAAGACCCGCTCGCAGTGGGCGAAGACAACTTCGCCCTCGGGGGTCGGTTGCATGCCTCGCGATGAGCGAAAGAACAGCCGCAGCCCCAAGAACTCCTCCAAGGCGTGCACCTGTTTGGATAACGCGGGCTGGGAGACGCCGATCCGCACGGCGGCGCGCTTCATGTTTCGGGACTTGGCAACCTCGTAGAAGTAGCGGAGCTGATTGAGGTTCAGAGCATTTTCCATGTCAGGCCGAGCCTAACGCTGTCGGGACGATTCGAAAAGGGCATGCTATAGCCGCGGCCATGGAACGCCTGCTCTCGATCGTCGGTCTCGCCACCCTCATCGGGGTCGCGTGGGCTCTGTCGGTCAACCGCCGACAGGTGAACTGGCGGCCCGTGTTGTGGGGCCTGGGGCTCCAGTTCGCCATCGCCTTGGTGGTGTTCTCTCCAGCCGTCGGCGAGTTCCTCTTCGAGGTTACCAACGTCGGCGTAAAGAAGCTGCTCTCCTTTGCCGAAGAGGGCGCTGACTTCGTGTTCGGGACCATCCAGTCCCACGAGATCGCGACGGTCGATCCGGTCACCGGCGCCAAGACCGTGACCATCTTCAAAGATCAGGCCGTCTCGCCGCCGCTGCGCAACGTGGCGTTCTGGATCCTGCCGACGGTCATCTTCTTTTCGGCGTTGATGGCCCTAGCCTACCACTACCGGCTCATCCAGGGTGTGGTGAAGGGGATGGCCTGGCTGATGAGCAAGACCCTTGGGACCAGCGGGGCCGAGAGCCTGTCGGCGGCGGCCAACATCTTCGTCGGGCAGACCGAGGCTCCCCTGGTCGTGCGTCCGTACGTGGACCAGATGACGATGAGCGAGCTCAACGCCGTGATGGTCGGCGGGTTCGCCACCGTGGCAGGGGGCGTCTTGGCCCTTTACGTAGGCTTCCTGGACAGCTCGCTGCCGGGTATCGCCGGCCACCTGGTCACCGCCAGCTTCATGAGCGCGCCGGCGGCGTTGGCGATCGCCAAGCTCATGGTCCCTGAAGACGGCACGCCGGTGACTCTGGGCAGGGTGGAGTACGACGTCGAACGGCTGGATCTGAACGGGATCGACGCCTTGACCCGGGGGACCCTCGAGGGGCTCAAGCTGTTTTTGAACATCCTGGCGATGCTCCTTGTCTTTGTCG
>JAAZYN010000836.1 GCA_014239625.1 Myxococcales bacterium
GACCACCCTGGCGGTGGGCGCGGACGCGAGCCCGGGCCAGGCGCTGGACGTCGACGACAACGGCTCGCTGGACAACACCCTCGGGGCCGTCGTGGCGACCATCGGCGCAAACGACGCGATCACCAGCTCGGTCACCGACGGCAGCCTGACGCTCCTGGTCGAGTTCCGGGAGCTCGCCGGCGACGGACCGTTCACCCTGTCGCTTCACCAGGGTGAGCTCGACCCGAGCAACGCCAGCTGCGACTACCAGGCGGCGACCTGCGACTACCTGGCGACCCCGGATCTGCTCGACAGCGACACCTGCCTGCCCCTCGTGCAGCTGCCCGTGGTCAACAACGGCGGCGCCATCACTGGCGGCGGACCGGGCAACAACTTCCCCTTCGCCATCCCCATCGGCGACGGCGCCGAGCTGGCGCTCACCGTCTACAACGTCGTCATCGAGGGCACGATCACCTTGACCGCCGGCAACGTGAGCGCCTTCGACGGCATCCTGGGTGGCGCGGTCACCAAGAGCGACCTCGTCGACGCGCTCAACGGGCTGGACCCGACCCTGGACCTCGGCGGCGGACTCACGCCGCCTCAGGTGGTACCGCTGATCAACCTCTTCGCGGACGACATCGACCTGGACGGCGACACCACGCCCGACGCGATGTCGATCGGGATCCTGTTGGGGGGCATCGACGGGAACATCGTTGGCGTCACCACGCCATAGCCCCCTTACCCGCGCTTAAGAGGCGCCGGGGAGGGGCCCCGATCTGGGGACTCGAGGTGGCGCCTCGGGGTGGCGCCAACGAGACGCTGAAGAGCCCAAAGTCATCCGCGCTGTCGAGTCTGCTAGACGATGGGATTCGGGGCGATTAGTGTACCATTCCGGATCCTGTGGGGTGTGATGTGAACGACAGAATCAAAGACCCGACATACGGCGGCATGGGTGAGCAGGTCGTAACGACGAAGCTCTCCGAGCTCGTGAACTGGTGTCGGAAGTTCAGCCTGTTTCAGTATCCGTTCGTGACCGCCTGCTGCGGCATGGAGTACATGGCGACGGCTGGCGCTCACCATGACATGGACCGCTTCGGTGCAGCGGTGCCGAGGTTTTCTCCACGCCAGGCTGACGTGCTCTGGGTCGTGGGTACCATCACCCACAAAAACGCCCCGGTGCTGCGCCGGATTTACGAGCAAATGACCGAGCCCAAGTGGGTGGTGGCGTTCGGCGTATGCGCGTCGACGGGCGGCTTTTACGACAACTACGCCACAGTGCCGGGTATCGACCACATCATCCCGGTGGACGTCTACATCCCCGGCTGCCCTCCCCGGCCCGAGGCGGTCATGGACGCGATCCTGATGCTTCAGGACCAGATCCAGCACGAGCCGCTCCGCCTGGCGGACGAGTCGGCCCTGGTCCCTGACCAATATAAGGAAGGCGCAGCGCTCCCCGACTTCGATGATGTCGAGGCGAGCTGGTAGACGTATGCGCTGAGAGATCTTCTCGGTGTGCGGGCGACGACGACGCGCTCGGCAGCGCGATCGCGGCTGCCCCACGCCGTCGCCTCGACGCTGGTGCGCGCTGGGCTCTCGTGATGAGCTCATGGCCGATCGCCGCCGCATCAGGCCTCCGCGCACCCGCAACCGCACGAACCGACAGGGGCCTCACCCTCCAGACGCGCGGTGGCCGGATCCATAGGCCCGCGCCGAGGCGGCGACGGCGGCGGAAAAACACCCGCGGTCAGTAGTTGACACCGGCGCGCCCTGTGGGTAAATCCCCAGTCCCCGGTGTGGGGCGGCATGGCCAAGTGGTAAGGCAGAGGATTGCAAATCCTTTATCCCCCGGTTCGAATCCGGGTGCCGCCTCGCTCCTTTTCTCTCTCTCGGCTGAGCCGCGCATGACGACCCAACAGTCTCCGTCATCGCTCGTGCTGCTCGTTCACTCTGGCACGCGTCAGGCGTTGCATCAGACGCTGTCGCTGGCGATGCTGGCATGCGCAGAGGGCGATCGCGTGGCCATCGCGCTGTTTTATGACGGCCTCGCCGCGTGGTGCGGACAGAGCGCCGAAGGGGCTGGCGCATCCCGAGCGTCGTTCGGCGACGGTCCCGCGGCCAGTCGCCTTCAGCGAGGCTTCACTCGTCTGGGCATCGGTGGCGCCGAGGCGATGCTTCAGGAGTGCCGTGATCTCGGCGGACCTCGCTTCAAAGTCGTGGCATGCGGCGGCTCCGTAGAGGCGCTTGGCCTGTCCATTGACGAGCTCCTGGATCGCCCGCTGTGGTTCGATGATGTGGTCGGGCTGCCGACGATCTGGCGTTGGA
>JAAZYN010000837.1 GCA_014239625.1 Myxococcales bacterium
CCGCAGGTCGCGCACCAGGTCGCGCAGCCGGGACGCGCCAGGCGCCTCCTCTAGCTCGTGGAACCCGAAGGCCTCCAGCGCTCCCTCGATGCGGTCAGCGACCGGCGTCGGGAGCTCCAGGGAGACCCCGGCGTAGTTGATGAGCGTGCTGTCGATGGCCGAAGATCCGCTCAGGCGATTCGACAGAATCGAGCCAGCGGTCAGCACAGCGGCCGTACCGAGGGCCAGGGCGGTTCCATCCTGCGACATCCAGCAGCTCCAGCCTGGTGAGAGAGGGGTGCCTCCAGTCTACCCCCGACGCCTATCCGAGGGGAGGTCAGTACCTGGCCCTGGGCACCAGGGCCCACCAGGCGAGCAGGCCGACCCCGACTACGCCGACCACCGGCAGCACCGCGCCAGCTCCAGCCGTCCACTCCCGCGCCTGGCGAGTCAGCGGCTCGCCGCCCGGCAGCAGGCTCCGCGCCGAATCAGTCGCCTGCTCAAGGACCGTCACAGGCGCCATCTGCGGCGCACCCTTGTCGGCCCAGAACTGAGCGAAGGCAGCCGGATCCATGGCGACCTCGAAGTGCATCTCGTCAACCTTGCCTGGGCGATAGTCTCCACCCCACCGCAGCCCAAGCTCCTTAGCCTTGGCGCGAATCGCTGGCTTGAGCCGCTCCGGAACCGTGTACTCCAGGTAGGGATGCGCGCACCCCGAAGGCAACGAACCATCCGCCTGGCGCCAGCACCCGTTGATGTCGATCGCGGTACCCGAGGCGTGATTCGAGAGCGATGTGGTAGGGCGCCCAGAAGCATCCTTGATGTAGCGAAAGTTGTAGCCGCCGAGGAGCTTCACCGGACCCACGTTCTGATCCCACCACCGCACCATGGCCGCAAGAGCTGGCGTGGCCCCCTTGGCCGCCCACAGCGTCGGCTTCACGCCGGGCACCGAGGTCGGAACGATGATGCCCTTGGCGTGACTCTTGTACGCCGGCCAGCCGTTGGGAGTCGTCTCGGCCGTAGCCACTGCCCGCAGCGGCTCCGACGTCGCGAAGGCGTAGGTGGTGCCACCCGACTTGCCCACCACCCAGGCCGGGCCGTTGTCGAGGTCCACCCGATACCAGAGATCTGGCCCCACCTGGCGCGTCTCGAGCAGCGGCAAAACCATACCTGGGGGCACCTTGATGTTCGTCCGGGTGCTGACCTTGGGTTCCCGGAAGGTCGGGAGCGTGGACGAGCCGATCTCCAGGTTCTCAGCAGCCCCGAAGCCTGGCGGCGACCCTGGAGGCTGCCTCCACCCGCACCTGCTTCGCACCCACGCCTGCATCGAACCTTGCATCGTCTACCTCAGCCCTGAAACGGCACCACACCGCGGCACCGCGACTGGCGAATGTTGCGCTCGACGAGCTTGGCCGTGTTGCTGATGTTGCCGCCCACACACCAGACTGTATCGTTGTCCTTCCAGCCCAGGATGATGTCGACGTGCCCCTGGTAGGAGCCATCTGCAGCCACGCCTCCGCTGGCTGAGTCTGAGCCAGACCCGGAGCGGATCTGGATGAGCAGCGCCCCGGTCAACACTTCATCACCGGTGAGCGACGAGCACACCGTCCAGAGCCCCTTGGCCTTGGCGGTCTTCTCCTGCATCCAGACCGCGCCGATCCAGTTGCCCAGCGGGTGCGCCGACCAACTCGCAGGCGTAGCCCACTCTAAACCCATCGCCTCAGCCTGGGCCCACTGTGCCGACAGGGCACACCACGCCAACCCATAGGAGAGCTTGTCGCTGGCGATGCGGTAGTGCTCGACATACTCGCCAACCAGTCCCGACAACGCTGGACCCCGATTCGAGCTCGCCGGCCGCTCCTGAATCCCGATGATCGAGACCATGTTGACGGCAGCCGCTCGAGCTCCCCCGGCCGCCCGACTGTCGATCAAGCTGGTAGCCTCGGAGATCATAGGCGCCACCCACGACTCTCCAGCCTGCTCCCGGCGCAGCTCGGCACGCCAGGCGGCATCCTCGTCATCAGGGGACACACCCGCGCCCTCCCCCTCGACATAGTCAAGCGCGTAGGTCTGGCCGTTGGAGGTAAAGACGAACCAGACGGTCGCGCCCTCCCACTCGATCTTGGCCCAGCCGTCACTGCTGTTCTCCCAGCGCTCCAGCACGGTCACAACCGTCCCCGGAGGCACCTTCAGGCCAGCCACCTTGGTATCGACGTCGTGCTCGGTGAACACCGGCAGCGAGTACCGAGACACACGAAGCTGCTCAGGCTTGGACATGGGGATCTCCTCTTGCTCAGAATCTACTGCTGGGCCCTCA
>JAAZYN010000838.1 GCA_014239625.1 Myxococcales bacterium
CTGGTAGCGCACTAAGTCCTGGAAGATTACGCCGATCCGAGCGCGCAGCGCGGCTCGGTCCCAGTCCATCAGATCGAGGCCGTTGAGCACAATCCTGCCGCTGTCCACCGGATAGAGTCGGGTCAACAGCTTGATCAGCGTGGTCTTGCCCGACCCGTTGGGGCCCACCAGCGCCAACTTCTCGCCGGGTCGCAGGTGAAATGAGACGTCCTTGACCGCAGGAGCGTTCGATCCAGGGTAGGTGAACCGAACCTCTTCAAAGCGTAGCCCGTCCGTCGGATCCGGTCCCTGGATAGCGGTGCCGGTGCTGTCTCTCCGATCGGGTTGCTCGAGGTACTCGAACAGGTTCGACAGATAGAGGTTGTCCTCGTACATGCCTCCCACCGCTTGGAGGACTGCGGCGAATGCGGTCTGGCCCTGCTTGAACACCAGCAGGTACATGGTCATGTCACCCAGGCTGATGGTGCCGTCGATGGTCTCCACGGCGATCCAGACATAGGCTCCGTAAAAGGCGGCCGTGCTCAGCAGACCCAGCGCGAAGCCCCAAAGCCCGCGTCTGAGCGTCAGGTCTCGATCTTCGGCGAAGACGCGGTGAAAGATCTCCCGGTAGCGGCGGAGAAACAGCGGGCCCAGGCCGAAGAGTTGAGTCTCTTTGGCGAAGTCCTCGCGGGCGATAGCGGTCTCATAATAGGCGCGCTGCCGGCCCTCTGGGGTGCGCCAGCGGAAGAGCCGAAAGGCCTCGCCGGAGAACTTGGCCTCGGCGATGAACGCGGGTATGCCAGCGGCGACGAGGATGACCACCGCGAGCGGTGAGAACGCCAACAGGAGTCCGCCGAAGGTGACGATCGCGAGCGTGTTCTTGATCACCTGGAAGGTGCGATTGACCAACGACAGCGGCCGCGTGCTGGCTTCACGGCTGGCCCGGGCCAGCTTGTCGTAGAGCTCGGCGTCTTCGAACTGGGCCAGCTCCAGGGTCAGCGCCTTGTCCAAGACCAGCTCGTTGACCTTCTGCCCCAGCAGCGCTCGCAGCAGCGACTGCGCCACGGAGATGCCGCGCTCTGCCGCCGTTCGTGCGATGATCAGCCCGGCCTCCAGGCCGACCCATCCGATCGCCTCCATCCGGTCCGCCTCGAGGCCCGATTGGTTGGCCGCCACCACGGCGTCGACGATGAGCTTGCCAACGTAGGCGATGAACCCGGGGACAATCCCGCTGATGATCGTCAGCACCGTCAACGTCAGGGTGAGCCCACGGGAGGTCTCCCAAACGAGTGACAGGCCGCGCCCGCTGTAGCGGAACACCCCCAGCCCGTGGTCGCCCTTGTCAGCCGGCGTCTGTTCCTGCGCAGCCATAGTCTGAACCTGCGTTTCCCGCGTGTATGGAAGTCGTGTCGCGTGTGCTGGCGCCCCGGTCGACCTCGCGTCGCGCTGGAGCTGTTCGGGGTCGCGCCCCGAGTCGAGCGTCGATGAGCCCTCGCCGGAGCTGTCGGGCAGCGCGACCACGTACAGTTGAGACATCGCACGCGAGGTGGTCAAAAATCCACCCGGTCGGGGGGCTGGCGATGTGCTATACTCGCGGCGTGAAAATCGTCGGACTCATACCGTGCCTCGCTCTCCTCACGACCCCATTGCTCGCGGGCTGCGACAGCCCCTCGAAGGTAGGCTGCGGCGAACGAACAGGCGCCGTGTCGCCGGGGAGCAAGGACCTCGATCCCACCTCCCAGACCGCCTCGCCCGCTCCGGAGGCCAACCCCTACGTGCCCTATAATTTCTCCTGGGTGGTCGACGAGAGCATCGCTGGCATGGGGTATCCCGGGACCGGCCCGACCCTCGAAAAGAGCATGCAGTTCCTCAGCGAGTCCGGGGTCACGTTGGTGGTGTCGTTGACCGAGCATCCAGTGGACGAGGCGATGGTCGCGGCGGAGGGGATGGACCGGATCCATATCCCCGTCGTGGACTTCACTCCTCCGAGTCAGAATCAGATCGCGACCTTCGTTCAAGCCGTGAAGGCCGAGACCGCTGGACGGGGCGTGGTCGCTGTGCATTGCGCTGGCGGGAAGGGGCGAACGGGCACGATGCTCGCGGCGTGGTTCGTCTCCCAGGGGATGAGCTCCCAGGCGGCCATCGAACACGTGCGTAGCTTGCGGCCGGGCTCCATCGAGACCGCGTCTCAAGAGCAGGCGATTCACGCGTACGCCGCGCGCCCTGGTCGGCTCCAACCCTAGTGCCCTGTGTGAAAAGTTCGCGGTCACCATCCTGGCTTGTCTGGCCCCCGCCGTCGTTGCTCGGCCTTGAATT
>JAAZYN010000839.1 GCA_014239625.1 Myxococcales bacterium
CCCATCCGAAGGTTGCAGCCGAAGTCTGGTGAGAAATGCGGGCTAGAGGCGCTTGCCGGCGTCGCTGAGCGCCACCTCGAGGTTCCATCTCTCGGTCACCCCGAGCCGAGTCTTGACCCAGCTCAAGGCCCGTCGCCGGCCCCCCGCAGCTCGGCCAGTGAGTCCACCACCTCGTCGCGCGGCAAACCGCCCGCGGAGAGCTCCTCATCGTCACGCTGCAGCAGCGCCTGATAGAACTCTTCGCCCATCTGGACCAGCTCCGGGGTCCCTGGCGCCAGCGCGAGGGCTTTGAACAGGGCGTCCTCGGCCCGATCGAAGCGCCCCACCGCGGTCGCGTACTGCATCGTCCCCAGCTCAGCCCCCAGGTAGAGGTCAAAGGCCTCCTCGGCCTCGGTGGCCTCGAGCAGCGCCGCTCCGATCTGCGCA
Organism: Myxococcales bacterium; assembly: GCA_014239625.1. Lineage (GTDB taxonomy): Bacteria > Myxococcota_A > UBA9042 > PHBI01 > JAAZYN01 > JAAZYN01. The sequence goes on from JAAZYN010000839.1 coordinate 427, forward strand.
GCCTCGGTGGCGAGGTCCAACGCCACCGCGTTATCGTCGCACACGTTTCTCACCATGGCGGCGTTCAACAACAGCTGCCCGTAGCTCGGGAGGAACTCGGGCAGGTGCTCGATCTCGACCTCCTGAGCCTCGTCGAGTTCGCCGTCGAGGGAACGCGTCAGGATCGCGCGAGCCCAACTCAACCCCTGGTCGAACGCCTCATTGGCGCCCGGAAAATCGCCGCCGGCGGCGCGAATCATCGCGGTACTGGAGATCGCTGAGAGAACCAGCAGATCAAGCTGCGGGTTGTCCTCCCCGTCACCCTGCGCCTGGACCGCATCAGTGCCCAGGCGCACCGAGGTCATGGCGTGCTCGTGCGCCTCGTCGAAGCGCTCTTGGTTACCCAGGACGCCGGCCAGGTTCAGGTGCGTCACGGCGCGAGGGAGATCCACCTCGAAGCCTTCTGCGCCGGCCCCCTGCTCGGCCAATCGCTCACGGAGGCGCAGCGCCAACGCATACTGCTCCTCCGCCTCCGCCAAGACGCCGCCCGTCGCCGCCGTGACGCCGAGCGCCTCGTGAATCGACGACCGCGTCGCCATCAGCTTGAAGCCCTGCCGCCTGTCGGCCGCGGCGAGACCATCGAGGCTCTGGAGGGCCTCCTCCAGGAGCGCCTTGGCGTCTGCCAGTGCTCCCTCGGCCATCGCCCCGTTGGCCTCTTCGAGGAGAGGGTCGCATGCCTGCAAACGCTGCTCGATCTCGTGTTCCGTCATGTCCCGACTCCTCGCAAAAGCCTGCGCAACCGCCCACACACCATAAGCCCACCGCCGAAGACGACCATCCAGGCGGCCAGACGACCGACGGACAAGACGGGCAACCATTGTTTCCAGTCGGGCTCGCCCACCAACGGGAGAGCGATCGTCTGCAGCTCCAACGGAATCATCGCGTACACCGCGAGAATCGCCGCCACCGTGGCGACGGCCCGCTGCCCCAAGGCCGAAGCCATCCGGGACAGGTATCCCAGGGTGGCCACCGATGCCCCGGTGAACACGACCTGCACCGCGATCATCAGCAGCGCTGGGACGGCGACGTCCATCCGATCGGCGACCAGGACCACCGCGCTGCCGAGCCACCACCCCGCCCACAATGGAACGAGGGCGCGCCTCAGCCCGCATCCCAAGCGCCCCTCGCGCTCGAGCAGAGCCGCGGCAGGCGGGCGCCCCAGGACGACGCCCAGGACCACGAGCCCCAAGCCCGTCAAGAGGGTCAAATAGTCCGCATAGCCTGCGACCTCGATGAGGGCCGGCTGCTTGAGCTTGGGCGTAAACAACGGCAACACGCTGCCCGCCGTAAATCCAAACAGCTGCGTCAGCCAGAACGCCCACAGCGTCCAAAAGCCGAGCCGAAGACCAGCGCTCGTCCTGCGCAACCAACGGGTGTCGGCACCGAGCCCCGCAGGGACGGTGGTGGGATCAAGCAGAAACACGGCGGCCCTTCTATCAGAACGCCTCAGCGACGGCGCCGAAAAACCACCCGCGGAGACAAATCCGCGTGTTCACTCCAGCGGAGCCGAGATGAAGGCGCGCAAGGCACCTATCTCCACGTCGCTCATGCCCCGATAAGCGCCGACTGGCATGAGCGCCTCATCGACGGCCCCGCCTCCCGGGGTGCGGCCGTCGCGCATCAAGGTCGCCCACTGGGCGAAGCTCCAGGTCGCGGCCGCCCCGCCGCGCAGCCTTGGAGCCGGAGCCGAGCCAGCGACGCCTCCGGCGAGCCCAGCGCCGTGGCAGTCCGCGCAGCCCGCGATCTCGACCAGGTACTTGCCGTAAGAAGGAGTGGCGCCCACCGGTGGCGCCGGCTCGGGCGCGGGCGCGGGCGCCAACCACTCCGC
>JAAZYN010000083.1 GCA_014239625.1 Myxococcales bacterium
CCGCTCCCGGCCGGCGCTGAGCAGACCGTCCGGGAGAGGAGTTGGGGGAGCGTGAGCGAACCCTGGCGGCTCCGGTTGGAGCTCCCCCGCGGGGGCAGCGCGCAGGCGGCCGAGAGGCCCGGCGGAGGCTCGAGGCCGAACTGCTCAGCCATGCCCAGGGTCGGCCACAGGTCGCCCATGAGCCCAGCGAGCTCGGTGGCGCGGTCCATGTTGCCACGGCTCCAGGCCCGCTCGTACTTGCGCTGGAATGCGATGTAGCGCTGACGTGGACGCTTGGGGTAGGTGTTGGCGTCGAGCCAGTCGAAGATCTGATCGTGGGACACCTTCCGTTTCATCTTCGCCACCCACCGGAGCCAGGCGGTCAGGCCGCGCAGGCTGTCCCCGAGCTTCACCGAGCGCCGCAGTCGGCGCCCCATCAGCAGCTTGAGCCAGCGCTCAGGGTCGTGTGCGTATCCAGAGAGCAGGCCAGGGTCTGGCGCCCTCCCTGTCTTGGGACTCAGGAGGGACTCCTTGTGGTACAGGTCGGTGTTCTTGACGCGCAACTCGGTCAGCCAGGCGTCGAGATCGGACATGCCGAACCCGGCCTCGACCGCCCGGCGCTGTCGCTTGTCGCCCACCGCCCACAGGTAGGTGAGGTTGCCGGGGTGTCGGAAGTCGCGGAAGGCCGGGTGCGCGAACAGGGTATCGACCCAGTCATTCCAGCTCTGGCCTCGGCGGCGCGCCGGCGCCCCTGCGGCCTCGAGCCGGCTGAGCACATAGGCGTGTCCGGTGGCGGGATCCTTGCGTTTCTGGCCCACCCTGGTCCGCGTGCGTGTGGCCTGGGGAGTGTCGAGCGCCCGCACCTTCCGCAACGACAGCTCGCTGATGAGGGTGCCGTCCGCTGGCATGAGCGACCGGGACGCCCGCGCCCGCCCAGCGAAGTGGCCGCCGCGGGCCTGGTAGATGTTGCCGATGTGGCCGGGCATGACCACGTTGCCCTTGGCGTCCGTCCGCATGATGGGGTCGGAGTAGCTCAGGATGAGCTTGAGGTTGCTCCCGCGTCCGGCGTAGTAGTCCTGGGCCATCGGGACGACCCGACGCAGGAACCACGACTCACCTTCGCCCTTCACCTCGTCGAGCATGACCAGGCGGTTGAGCTCGGCCGCCTCGAGGTAGTCCTCGACCTGGGCCCACTTCATGGGCGCGGCGTTGCTCGTGGGGGTGCCGAAGGTCAGCACGCCCACCAGGCGGTCCTTGCGGCCCCGCCGCCCCAGTTTGAACATGCCGGTCGAGAGGCGCGTGCTGGGGAAACTGTGGGAGTAGTGGTGGGTGACCACGAAGTCCTTGGCGTCCCTCTCGGAGATCGGCCGCACCTCGAAGGCCTCAGGGTCGAAGCTCTCGTGGGCGGGGCGATAGCGGCCGCGACCGTGCTCACGCCGCTGGGTGACCTGCCCGAAGGGGTCCGCCTCGCGGGCCTTCTCGTAGCCCATCAGCTCGTCGAACATGCTCACGGGATCACCGTCGGAATGAAGGAGGGCGCTGGGCAAGCCGGTACCCACATGGCGTCGATGGGGATGGTGCCGGTCAGCATCGCTGCAGCTGGGCCTCGCGGCTCGGTGGCGGCCTGGGCGGCCAGCAGCACCAGTGCCTCGTCGATGGAGGGGGCGTAGATCTCCGGTAGCGCCTCAGGCGCCACTGCGTGGTCCTCAGCAACCCGGTAGAGCTGCGTGCCCGCCTCGGTGAAACGCCAGCACAGCGATGCCATCCCTTCGGGCGGCAGAGCCTCCTGGGCCTCCTGTAGAACCCTCTGGACCGTGTCCCACTCCTGGGCGGCCGAGGCTGGAGCCAGAGCTGCGAGCAGCGCCAGGGCAACGACCACCTCGACGACGACCTCGACGACGACTCTGGCGCCGAGGATGCGCTCAGGGGGTGACAATCTGGCACCCTGGGTAGGCTCGGCCGTGGACCTGGGAGATGTGGCAGATGACCTCGCCGACCTTCTCTTCGTTGGCCTCCTTGATCTCGGCCATGGCCGCCGTCAGTTCCTGGTTCTTCGTCTCGAGGTTCGCCACGTCGCTCTCCAGGGTCTCGATGCGCAGTTCGACTACAGCGCTCCCACCCTGGACGCCGGCGAAGCCAGAGCCGGTCATGCCGAGGACCACACCGAGGGTCTTGGCCCAGCCGGGTGGGGACCACCTGGGGTCCTTCATGGACGAGGGGCGCGCGGGCGCCGGCGGGGTCGCTGGCTTGGGAGACACGGGGGCCACAGGACCTGTGGCGTGTTCGTGTGTGTGATCGTCAGACATGGTGCTCTCATCCTATTGCGGATGGGCCTCCGACGAGCTCAGGACCTACCAAACTATGCACCTTCCTCGTTGAGGTATCGGAGTAGGGCTGTCGCCCGGAGATCGGTCGCAACCGACGAGCTCCCGAACAACTGCGCCACGAGCTGAGCCAGGGTGCCGTCATGCCGCAGGTCGGGCATCGGCTCCAGCAGGTCGATGAATTCCCCCGTGGGCGTGACCACGGCGAGTGCGTTCCAGGGGTGGCCAGCGAGCTGAGCGACCTCCTCGAAGACGATGCCCGCCGAAGTGAGCTCTGGGCACTCATTCCGGCAGCCAAAGGCCAGCATCCCGCGGCGCCAGGCCCAGCGGGCGCTGGGGAGCAGCTCGCGCAGCTGGGCGCCAGCGGCCTGGTAGTCGAAGGGCATGGGTACACGGGTCGAGAGAAGGTCACCGCCGCCCTCCAACCACACCGCAGGGGGAGGAAGTTGTAGCCAGATGGCGGCGGTGAAGGGGTATGGAGGCGGCGGGGGTCGAACCCGCGTCCGCAATCGGGTCTGACTGCATCGTGTACGCGATTATCCCTCACTTGAGACCCGACACCAGCGGCAGAAGGCCTCCTCTGGTGTCTTGGAAGGTGGCTGGAAACCCAGCATAAAGGTTCTTTTTCGTCCCCTGTCGTCGCCCTCCAAGGACGCTTCAGGACTATCCAGGTCGTGACATGCCCGATGAGTCCCCCTGGCAGGTGGCTGGCAGCCGGAGCTGGTCAGCCCTCATCGGACAGCGGAGCCCCTCAGGGCGCCGAGGGGCTGCTTACGCAGCCATCTCGTCCGCGAAGTGTCCGTTGTTGTTGGCACTTGTGGTGTTTGCTCGTTGATGTCCCCGCAAGCAGGGCCCGAGCCGAGCGCTCGGTTCGCGCGATGCAGCCTCGACGACCACGTCGAAACCGTTTCGCCCCCATGAGAAAGAACAGGGTCTCGTTGTACCCACAAAGAGGACTGAAGTCAACCGGAAAGTTGACGTTCAGTAGCTTGGGCGTCAGTGCCACATGGGAACTGCGCCCCGGCTGCCCGCGGCCTGACGCCGGCCTGCGCGGGTCTGGATGACGATGGGCGTAGCGTCAGCGCCACGAATGGACCGGGCCAGGCACGCGCCCAGGGTCCTCTCTGGTAGCGTTGCTGGCATGGCGCCCCCGAAGCTAATCTGGCGCGGACTGTAGAGCCTACCCGACTCCTCGGCCGACATCAGGTAGGGCGTGAGCGTGGACTCGATGGGCAAGCTCGGCTCACGAGCTCGCTGGGCGCGCTTGAGCGTGAGCCCCAGCAGGATGCCCAGGGGGTGGATGCGGTCGGCGAGGTTCCTCACGATCTCCGCCTCCGGGCCGCGGGTGCGCAGCATCAGGGTCTCCTGGCGGCCCATGCGCTCGATCTCGGACAGCGTGCGGGTCATCGAGAGCTTCCGGGTGCGGTCGACGAAGGCGCGGGCGTCCTCGAGGTGAGGCAGCAGCTCCCAGCCCCTTGGGATCTCCTGGCGCTCCGTGTCCATCTTGAGCGTCACCATGATCGGAAGCGCCGCCATCATGGCGCGCTCCTCGCGTTCGGAGCCGAAGCCCTCCAGCACGATCTGCTTCGGCAAGAAGCCGATGAGCACCGAGTTGATGAGCCGCACGGCGTTGTCGGGATCGGCGGTGTATTGGTTGTAACGCTCGCTACCCATGCGCTGGCGCAGGTAGTCGAGGAAGGCCCGGTTGGCTGGGTGGTCGATAAAGCCCCGACCGTCGCCCCGGCTCACGGTGTCCCTGGCGATGACCCCGCCCCAGCGGAAGGCTGGCACCTCCTTGGCGATGGATGCCGGGCTGAGCCCCAGTGAGCGCACCAGCGACAGCGCCTCGCCCAGAGGCGTCTCACGGCCCGACAGGGACTGCTGGGTGGCGCCGGCCAACTCCTGGGCCTGTCGATAGGTCAGCTGGCACCTCCTGCGGGCCCGTGCGACTCCAGGGCCGTCGCCCAAGATCTGCCCGAGGTCCCGACGGGTGCAGCCAGAGGAGAACACCTGGCGCACCACGATGCGGCGGGAGTCTCGCCGGGGTTTGCTGTTGGGCCACAGCTCGGGCCACATCATCTTGGCCAGGGCTGCGTACTTCGCGTAGCTTGCATCCGGGGCCTGGAGCAGGGCCAGGGTCCGCCCGTTGCCCCCCACGACGTAGAGCTTGTCGGCGCGGGTGTTGTGGTCGCCGGTGCCCCGCCAGACCACCGGCGCGCCCATGGTCGCATCAACATGCGGCGCCACCAGGCGCATGGGGTCGAGGTTGCGGGCGATGAGGCGGATCTTCTCCCGCTCCCCGTGCCGCTGCAGCGACCTCGCCTGGAAGGCCTCGGGGTAGCCAGGGGTGGGCGCCATCGTGTCGGGCAGGTTGCTCGCCAGCAGTGGCCCCGTGCCCGCTCGGCTCGTCTCGATCACCCACGTCAGGGTGCGGTAGCGCCGGCCGAGGGCGTCGAACAGCCAGGAGAAGGAGGTAGCTCGGCCGTACTCTCGGAGCTGGGCCTCGATCTCGTCTTGTTGGTGGGCAGCGGCGTCGTCATCGTCGCCCGCATACTCCATGAGGGCGTCGAAGGGTGAGAATGCCATGTGGGACTCGCGGTTGGACAGGAGGCGGGGTCAGCGCCGGGTTCGATCAGAATAGTGCAGGGTGGGGTTTGGGTCCAGAGATCAGCGGTACGGCGACCAGGAGGGCAGCCCGTACTTGGCGTCGTAGCCGAGGTCGAGGCCCTGCTCGCCAGCCTTGATGCGGCGATGGTTGCCGGTCTCCCCCTGAGCGAATGCGTGGACCAGGTGATTGATGACATCCTGGTCTTGGCCCTGGACGTACTGGAAGAACTCGTGCCAGTCCTCGAAGCCTGGGGGCGTGTCGCCGGCTGTGTAGACCTCGCCAGCGATCGTCTCCCACCGGTAGACCTCGACGCCATTCATGTAGGGGTCGTGCCAGTGCTCACGCCGCACCAGCTGATCTTGTCTCTGCATTCGGGCATACCGCCACGCCTGCTGGTCGATCAGCGGCCTGGCGTGGCGCTGCTGGGCGCTCAGCTGGGGCTTGACAGGGAGGCGCAGCGCCCGAATGCCGCGCGCCTTGTCTCGGTAGGCCTCGGCGATCGTGTCATGCAGCGCGCCGGGGTAGGCGTAGGGCGCGTTGAACAGACCGCAGGGGTCCACCCGGTCCTCGGGCCAGAGCCCGGAGCTCGGGTCGGCGGCGAAGGTCTGGGGGATGGGGTTGGGGTAGCCGAGGGCGGTCAGCACCTGGCGCACGGCGGCGCGGCCCATGTTCACGGGGATCCCGTTGCCGATCTGCCGGAACACCGCCTTGCGCTGCTTGGCCGTGGTGTTGGCCACCCGCGGGTTCCAGCTGAAGGCCCACCACTGGGGCACGTCTTGGAGCTTGGCGGCGTCCCGCACCGACACCCGCTGCAGCCAGCTCGAGAACCGCTTGCGGTCGGCCACGCTCCGGCTGTCCTGCAGGTCGTAGACCTCCTTGGGGATGTCGAAGGGGATGATGGCCCCGCTCTTGGCGTCCTTGCCGAAGTGCGCGGTGATGGCCTTGCTCAGCCAGTCGATGACCTTCGCGCCCCCCTTGACCTGGCCGATGGGGTCGCGCTTGCGGAAGGCCGACCAGGGGGAGAGGTCGATGGGGCGGATCATGCTGAGCCGCGTGCGCCCAGGGCTCGCCCACCCCGCGAAGGTGTCGATGGCCTTGGGGCTCTGGGGCTGCCTCCCCTGCTCGCCGTCCTGGTTGGGCGCGGGCTCGAAGTGGGCGCCGTCGATGCACGTCAGGCACGCATCGGCGCCGTTGTTGAGGTTGATGCACTCGACGAGCCCGTAGCCGCCGCAGCAGCCGCTTAGCAGCCGATCGAAGGCCGAGATCCACGGCAGCCTCTTGCCATCCCGCACGGCCTTGGACGTGGGGTGAGCGTGGGTCGGCGCCGGATGCCGTCGGAGCTGCTCGCCCCAGGGCGCGCCCTTGGGCCACGCCACCACCCAGGCCCTGGTCCGGTTCTGGGGGGTACCGTAATCTGGGGCGTAGAGCACCCAGAAGACCCCCTCGTAGCCGAGCTGGTCGAGGTTCTTCCACCAGGTCGAGAAGAAGTCGTTGACCTCACCTGTGGTGTCGCCTGGGGGCTCCACGGTGAGGCTCTTTCGGACGCCTCGGCTGTTCCGGGTGGCGACCTCAGCGCTGTTCTCCATGAGCACGACACGCGGCTGGGTGTCGGCGATCCACTCGAGCACGCGAGGGTACATGTTCTCGCCGCTCGACACCCCCATGCCTGGCGTGCCCAGGGACTGGGCCTGGGAGAAGCTCTGGCAAGGTGGCCCGCCGCAGAGCAGGTCGAGGCCGCCGGTGGGGACAGTAGGATCCCAGGTAGTCGCGTTGGATGAAACAGCGTGCTCATGCAGGTTGAGCTTGAGCGTCTCGATGGCGTTTTCGTCCATCTCGCAGATCTCAGGCGTGAACACGCCCTCGACCAGCAGCGCGATGGAGAACAGGCCGCCGCCAGTGAAGCACTCCGCGGCGATCGGCCGGTCGACGAGCTCGCTCTGGCCGGTGCCGATGATGCCCACGATGCCTGGATTGACCGGGCCAGCGAGCTTGCGCCGGCTCGGGGGGGCCCGACGTGGGGTCTGGGGCTGACGGGGCAGGTCCCGGCGGGCCCGCTCCAGCACCACCGCCGGGTGGGCCTGGAGCCAGGCCTCGGCCTGGGGGAGCCTGCGGGCCAGCGGGCCGGCTCGCCTCGCCTGGCGCAGCACCCGGCCGCCCCGCTCCTGTCGAGCGATGACGTGGGCTACCTGCTGGCGGAGGTCGACGAGGACGTGAGACGGCCGCGGCTTGGCCGTGCGGGCCTGGGCGGCGATGGCCTTGGCCAGCAGGGGCTCCAGCCACCCAGGGACGGCCACGGGGCTGCCAGGGCTGCGACGAGGCGCCCGCCGGGGCGGCCTGCGCTGCGGGCGCGCCGGCTGGGGCTCGAGCTCCGGCTCGCCGAAGGCCATGAGCTGGTCGAAGAGACCTGGGCCCTGGGGCGCAGGCGGCGCGGGTCGAGCCAGCCGAGAGGGCGGCGTCCGACGCTTCGGCTTCGCCTTCTTGGGTGCCGGCGCCGTCGCGCCGATCGCCATGAGGTCGTCGAAGAAGCTCACCAGCCCCGCCTTGAGCGCTGGGCCTGTTGTGCGGCCTGCTGCTCGGCGACCTGCTGCTTGGTGACGTCGAGCCGCTCGTACCAGGCCTCATTCGAGGACCAGTATTTCTCGAAGCGGTCGGTCATCGTCTTGATCTCCTTCTCCAGCCACTCGCGGCGGCGAAGGGCGTTCATGGCGTCCTTGGTCGCCTCGAAGAGTTCGTCCCGGTAGTCGCCGGCCGGGAGCATCTTGCGGCCGCCCAGGACCACCCTGACCTCATCGTCGTACTCGTCGAGGCGCTCTTCGAGGTCGTCGTAGAGACCGCTGTAGGGCAGCACCAGGTAGCCGCCCTGGCTCCCGGCGGTGGAGGGCGTCCCATACAGCCACGGCTGGTACAGGTAGCTGTCATCGGCGGAGAACAGCTCCATGGCCCAGTCCCGCTCGTCGCTCATGATCTCGTAGAGCCGCTCGTAGGCCGCCCGCTCCCCGAGCTGGTTGAGGACCCACTGGGGGATCGTGGGGTAGACCTTGATGTTGAAGGTCCAGGCGTCATCCACCCCGCCGCGTCGACCCCCACCTCGCCCGTAGTGCCCCCGCTCCTCGTAGATGGCCTCGAGGATCTCAGCACCCTTCGTCGGAGTCATGTGGGCCCTGACCTCAGCGTCGGTCACCGGGGGCACCACGTCCTTCCACGGGTGCTTGGCGTTCTTGACCAGGGCCTGGCTGGCGGAGCCGCGCTGGCTGAGGGCGGCGAGGGCGGCCAGGCCGGCGCCCAGACCGAGAGCGATGGTGGTGCCGTTGTCGTGTCTCATTGCTGTGCCACTCCGATGAGACGGACGGTGTCCATGTCGAAGCCCTGGTCGACGAATTGCGCGAGGACCTCTCCGGGCTCGTTGTTGTCCACGAGCTCGCGGATCTCCCCAACGCTGTGCCCCGCGAGCTCGTGGACAACAACGAGCCACTCGATGTGTTCCCAGAGGGGATCGGAGTTGTAGCCCTCGCCGACCTGCTTCCTGAGGTGCTGGTCGACATAGCGGAAGAGGCCACCAGGCCCATCGTCCTCGGTGGGGCTCAGCCCGAACAGCACCGACTGGATGCCCAGGTTGTCGCTGATGTGGGGCAACCGGTCGACGTCAGCGATGAACATGACGGCCTTGAGGGTGTCCGGGTCGATCCGGTACGCCATCGAGGTGCGCGCCATGCCGAGCGTGATGGGCCAGGGGATCTCCTCGAGCACGCTGTCGAGGTAGATGCCCGGCTCGTAGCCGTGATGCGACTCCCACTGCACCGAGGCCATCTCCGTGTCGTCTGGGACGTACCAGAGCCCGTCGTAGAGCTCGCCCAGGTAGTCCCAGAGGCCGCCCTCTTCCCGGAGGCGCTCGATGGTATTGGCGTCGAGGACGGGCAGCCCAGCGTGGGTGGGCACCCTGCGGGCCGAGCTGCCGCTCGCCCGTCGTCGACCACCCAACGCAGCTGCCGTGGCCAGGACCGCGGCGGCGCCCAGGCCCAGCAGAGTCCCGTCATCACGTCGCATCGGCGCTCCCAGGGTGCTTCCCGAATATACTCCGGTCAGTACAGGAGCCATCCATGCGTCACGACAACGGGGTGTTCGCCGCCCTCGGCCTGGCAGCTGGGCTGACCGCCATCGCCACCGCCAGCGTCCGCCGAGGGGGAGCCAACGACGAATGGGAGCTCGTCCCAGCCGCCCCCCAGCAGCGCGCCATCGCGCGCCGCCAGACGCTGACCGACCGTCGCCTGGCTGAGCTGCTCGTGAGCAACGCCGACGTGCTCGTCGGCATGAGCTTCGCCGAGGCCGTCAACACCGACCCCAGGCGCATCGCCGCGCTCATCGACCAGACCGTCATGCCGGCCTTCTACCAGGGCCACGCGCCCCACCCCGGCATGATGCGACCGGTGGTCGACGCCTACGTCCACAAGTGGGGCCTGGAGCGCCAGGCCAACGACGGGGCGCTGCCCACCAAGACGCTCGTGGGCTACATCGAGGAGAACCAGGAGCACGCCACGCGGCGGATGCTGGGCCGGCTGCCCCCTGGCGCCACCCGCTACATGGAGCAGCAGCTCCCTGCCTTCCGCCGGGTCTTCAACCAGGCGGCCGAGGTCGCCGAGCGCGCAGCCCAGGCCGCCGACGACTACGACGAGCGCCTGGACTGGACCTCGCTGCGCGACACGCTGCGCGCCTACCCCGACCGGATGGCGGCCGTGCTCGCCCAGGGCGGCCGCGGCCAGCTCGGCGGGCCTCGAGGGCGCCGGGGGATCCGCGGCGGCGGCCACCGGCGCATCGGGCGCGGCAACTGGAACACCTGACGACACCACAGCTGAGGGTCCTCAGCTACTCCTGCAGAGCGCGGTACTGGGGCTCCCGCGGGTGCCGGTCGGAGCTGGTGGCGCGCACGGATCTGGACCTGGTGGGGCCGCGTAGGTGGATCTACCACCGGACCTTCGACCGGGTGACTCCGGG
>JAAZYN010000840.1 GCA_014239625.1 Myxococcales bacterium
GACGACAATCTATGATGCTGCCATGGCTTATAAATCGGCCGGGACTCCTCTGATTGTATTGGCAGGCAAAGAGTACGGCACAGGCTCATCACGTGACTGGGCGGCCAAAGGCACTTTGCTGCTGGGTGTTCAGGCGGCGCAGCTCGTTTCGGGTCAGGGCGCCGTCGGCGAACGCTCGTCGCTGCAGGCGCTTCATGGTGAGTGTTGCCCGCTGCAGCCGCTTGAGCGTGAGCCGCTGGGCCCGGGCGAGCCGTCCGTAGCGGGGGGCTGCCGTGCCGACACGCAGCTGGCTCCCGCCGGTGGGCGCTCGCCGGGGGCCGAAAACGTGCTTCGGCGCTTTCTTGACCGCGATGTGTTTGCCGGGGCGGATCTTCTTGTGCTCGACGCCCACGGTCTGGCCATTGAGGTCTTTGTAGATCGTCGTCTTCGACGTGATCGGCGCTGCGCTCGCCGAGGTCGCGCTCAGCGCGATGACCGCCGCGATGGTGCCGAGGGAGACGGCCAGCGTGTTGAAGGTGTTCATGAGTCGTTCTCCTGTGCCAAATCAAGGGTCCATGCTGTCAACGGAGCCGGCACACGCCGCGCTCGGTCAGCGATAGGAGCAACGTCTGTGCCAATCCTGAGTTGCCGCGCCGTTGCTCGGTTCGTGCGAGATCAGGGCGAGGTCTGGTGTCGCCGCTTGGAGACACGACGGTGATCTGGAGACGTCTCCGAGTGGAGACGGTGGAGCGGTCCCATGGGCGTTTGGGTCCTCGGGGCGCCGCCCTGTGACGAGCCGGGCCTCGCCCCACGGACCTCAGGGGCTGGAGCAGCTCCCCGGCTCGTCTTCCACCAGGCAGCTCGTCTCGCAGGGGCACACGTTCTCGTCCTGGCAGGTCGCCCCTGGCGGGCACTGAGCGTCAGCCCAGCAGGCGTTGACGATCCCCGTCGGTGGTTTGCAGATCCCTCCGGGCTGTCCCGGCTGGCCGCTGGTGCCGCACACCCACCCGGCGGGGCAGTGGGTGTCCCATTGGCAGCAGACGCCCTCGGCGCTCGCGCACTGGCCGAGCTGGTCGGCAGCGCAGGCGCCGCAGCTGGGGCACAGCTCCAGACAGCCGCATTTCTGGGCGCCCTTACACAGCTCACCTGGTCCGCAGTCGACGTCGCCCCAGCAGCAGGGCCCGTCGCCCTGACACGCGGGCCCATCGGGGCTCGGCTTGCAGGTGCCCGGGAGGCTCTGGGTCGTCGCCTCGCAGCCCTGGCCATCGGAGCAGCCGGCGTCGTCCACACAACAGGCTGTGGGCAGGTCCTGGCAGGTCCCGGGGATGTCTGGCGCGCCGCAGGGCTGCCAACACGGGCAGAAGAACTGCCCCACGCACACCTGGCCGGCGCCGCACTGGGAGTCCGCGAAGCACTGACCCGCGTCCCAGGTGGCCATGCAACGTCCATACGGCTGATCGGCGCTCTTGGCGCAGACCGCGTCGCTGTTGCTGCAGTCTTTGTCCTCACTGCAGCACCCCCCGAGGGGTTGGCAGGTGCCGGTCTGCGCCGCTGCGCAGTCGCTACCGCAGCCGCAGAGTGACGCCCCGGCGCAGCTCTCGCCGAGCCCGCAGCCGGAGTCGTCCCAGCATTGACCCGCGGGGGGGGCGTCGAGGCACGTCCCCAGCGTCGACGCGAACAGGTCTACGGCGCAGGTCGTCCCATCGCCGCAGTGCTCGTCGAGGTAGCAACAGGCCGGGGCCACGTCGTCGGCGGCGTCCGACGGTGAGGCGTCGGCTGGGCCGTCGGCGGCGCCGATGTCTCCGGTGGCGGTGTCGGCGACGGGCACCTCGGTGGCGGGCAGGTCCGCGACGGGCACCTCGGTGGCGGGCAGGTCCGCGACGGGCACCTCGGCCGTCTGCGTGTCCACCGGGGCGACGCCGTCACCGGAGTCGGGGCTGAGAGTGTTCGCGGTCGCGTCGGTCCCCGGCGCGTCGGTCCCCGGCGCGTCGGTCGCGTCGGTCGCGGTGTCGCTGGATGCGTCGGCGCCCGCGCTGTCAACGATGCCGGTGTCGACCTGGGCGTCCCCACCGGTGGCAGCCCCTTCGGGACACCCCCCGAGCCAGACGGCGCCGACCAACACGGTGATCCCCAATACGGTGTCGCTTCTCATGATCAACCCTCGGCTACGGCGTCGTCGGCGTCCACGGTCACCCCGACCCCCTTATCCAACAGGATCCGGAGCTGTCGTTTCAATCCCACCGTGGCTGCGACCTGGACGGTTCCATGGCTGCCCGCGTAGGGGCCGGCGTGCACCGCGACCCGAGCTCCT
>JAAZYN010000841.1 GCA_014239625.1 Myxococcales bacterium
AAGTCACGCTCTCTCGGCGGGCGCGCCTGCGCCTCGACGGGACCACGCGAAGGCACAAGCGGCGGTACGTGGGTGTGGCGGTGTTGGTCGACAAGGAGACCGGGGCCGAGGTCGCTCGTCGCATATTCAAGGGCCCCAAGAGCGTCAAACGGCTGTGGAAGATGGTGCGAGCCGAGTTCTGGGAGGCGATGGGGCCGGCCATGAGCGCTGCCCATCGGCGCTTCGCCTCGGAGGCGGCCCAAGATCCGCCCCCCGCCACACCGGTCAAGGAGCCCGCCACGCCGCCCAAGCCGGCAGCGCGACCCACGGTTCAGCCCGACAGCCCTCGACGTCAGAGCCTCTCGCCCCTGCAGGTGTCGCTCGGGGGCCGCCTCTTCAACCGGGCCTTCGAATATACCGACGACCTCTACGGCGTCATGCGGGACTACTCGTTGGACCTCGGACCGATGATCAGCGGCGAGATGGCGTGGTTTCCTGGCGCTCATCTGACCGACGGAGTGGGCGCACATATCGGCCTCCGCGTACGTGGCTACGGCGTGGTGGGGGTGTCTTCCGAGACCAGCGCTGGTGAATCGTACGGGACCACGGCGTTCGGTCTGGAGGGCAGCTTGATCGGACGGATCCCCATCTTCGATCACGAGCTGCTCATCGACGTGGGTGCGGGTTGGGACGTGTTCGAGGTCCAAGCACCTCCGAGCGGACCCCTCGTCGCCGACACTGGCTACACCTGGGTGCGCGTCGGCGCTGGGTTTCGGGCCGTCTTCGGTTACGGCGTGTCCATGTCGGGGGACTTCGGGTGGCTCTTCGTGCTGGACACGGGTGCTCTCGGCGGCGAGGACTGGTTCCCTAGGGTTACCGCCGGTGGGCTGGCGGGCTCGGTGTTCGTGTCGGTCGACCTCTACCAGGGGGTCGAGCTCCAGCTGGGTTTCGAGGCTCGACGCTATTGGGGCTCCATGCTCCCGGAGTTCGGCGACAAGTACATCGTCGGCGGGCTGGTCGACCAGTACCTGATGGGGACCTTGCGCCTGGCCTATCGAATGCCCTGATGGGGCGACGTCGTGCGCGTCGAAGACGACCACCGTCGAGCCGCCGGGCGAGGGCGCCCGCGTCAGCGTCTTGGGCACGCGGGCATGAATCATCCGGTTGGTTTCCAAACCGGGCGCTAAGAGCTACCATCCGCCAGATGAGTGGTTTGAGGCTGCGTTACAGCACAGCTTGGAAGGGTCTCGCCGGGTTTGTCGGCGCATGGGCGTTGACCTTTGCCGCCCCTCCAGCGTTGGCTCAGGGCGGCGAGACGTCCAAGCGCGTCCTGGTGCCCCCCCAACGCGCCCTGGTCAAGCCGACCAAGGCGGCCAAGAAGAAGGCGGGCGAGCACTACGGCAAGCTCGGCAAGCTCTATCGCAGGGGGCGTTATAAAAAGGCGCTACCCCACGCTCGAGCGATGTGGCGGCTGGTGCCCAACCGCCTGTCGGCCCAGATCTATGCCACCATCTTGATGAGCGAGAAGTTGGAACGGGCGTGCGAGGCCTTCGAAGTGCTGCTCACGGCCATGGACCTGCCTGCGAGCGCGGCCAAGCCGGCAGAGATGATCGAGCTGCTCAATCGGGCCGGAGCTGAGTGTATCCCAGCTAGCGGTTGGGCGCGGATCGTCGTCAACCCCGATGGCGCCGTCGCGACCTTGTCCGGCGTGCGGGTCATCGCGCCGCGCACAGTGGGCATGTCGCCGGGGACGCACACACTCGTTGTGACCAGCCCCGGCTATCATCCGGGAACCCAAAAGGTCGAGGTCTACGCTGGGATGGGCGCTACGGTGCAGATCAACCTTCAAAAGGAGATCCGGGTCGTACAGAAGCCTCCTGTCGTCAAGCCGATCGTCGCTGAGGGCAAGACCGCGGCGAGCGTCGTGACACCGAAACCTGTAGAGCCACCCGACCACACCGGCGCCTTCGCCCTGATCGGAGTCGGAGCGGCGGGGTTGGTCGCCGGCGGGGTCATGTTCGGCTTGGCGGTGGCCGACCAGAATGAGTATGCGGAGCTGACCTCGGGCACCCAGCTCGACGCCTCGGCAGAGAAGATAGAATCCCTGCGTAGCCGTGGTCAGCTCCTGGAGATCGCGGGCTATGTGGCCGGCGGGGTAGGGCTGGTGTCGCTCGTCACCGGGATCGCCTTGTACGCCACTGCCTCGCCGTCTGCGCCGGAGGCGGTCACCTTGGGTCCCGTCATGCTTCCGTCCGGCGGTGGTGTCACTGTCGGCGGCCGCTTCTGACCCGTTTATTCATGGCACCTCA
>JAAZYN010000842.1 GCA_014239625.1 Myxococcales bacterium
TGGTACGTGCCCAAGCAGGGAGGCGACGGGAGGTTCTTCTTCAACGGCATCTACGACAGCCTGGTGCGGGTCGGTCGGGCCGACGGCACGATCATGAACCGGTCGCTCCTGCTGATGTCCGCATGGAAGTCCAAGAAGAACGCCTCGGTCCTGGTCGGTGTGGTCAACGAGTACGTGACCTCGTTGGCCTCTCAACGCCAGCGCGATCGGCTGGGGGCCGCCGTCGTGGTGAACCTCGGTGAGGAGATCGAGGAGATTCAGCGGATGCAGGTGGTGCTGCTGGGCGGCGTCAACCTGATCGACACGAACTACCAGTACAAACCGTATTTCCAGCTGGTCATTCGCATGCATTGGGACCAATTCCTGTAGGGGCCCAATTCTGGCTCGACGCCGATCTGGACGGCACACTGCCTCCATGATTCGTGCAGGAGCATTCGCAGCGCTGGGGATCGCTTTGGCCGTGGTCGCCTGCGGGACCTCGACGACGTCTGAGCAGGGGGCCGCCAAGGACACGCCGCCCGGCGCGAAGGTCGACAAGCCGGAGCCGCCGCCGATCGCCGCGGCCACCCGAGAGCCGCCCCCCGCGAGCCCGGCCGCGGAGCCACCGGCGCCACCACCACCACCACCACCTCCACCTCCTCGCGAGCACGGCATCAGCGGGCTCCTCGAGGCGGTCCCGCGGCTCATCTGGAGGCGCGCGGACGTGGTGGAGGACCAGTGGTATCAGGTCAAGGGGATCACCGACCTGGTCGAGCAGGCCGCCGCCGTGCGAGAGCTGAAGCTGCACCAGACGGCCTGCAAGGGTCTCGTCGATGTGCGGCGGGTCGATCCGGCGCGGGCGCCGTTTGGCTATCGCGACCATGTCCGAGGGCGCTCGTGGGCGCGTCCCGTCGTCGCGCGCATCCTCGCTCACGGGCTCGAGCTGTTGCAGGAGCAGCTGCCCGACCGCATCATCACCATCGGTGACGTCTCGCAGCCGGGCTGCGGCCAGCTCGAGCACGGCGCGATCGTTCGGTTGCTGTCCGATGGCGACCCGGCCAGGGTGGTCCGGCCCGGCGCCCCCCCCTATCTGGAGGCAGCCGGAGCGGCGACGACGCTGCTCAACCAGGCGCGACTCGTGCACGGGGTACCCACCGTGGTGGAGCTCATCCAGGGGCGCGACATGCGGGGCGAGGGCTATCGCACGTCGTTTCCCGAGGAGCCGGTGATGGTGCGCCACCAGATCCTGGCCCAGGGTACGACGAGCGACGGCAAGCTCCTGCTCAAGACCGTGTCACGCCGCTACCGCGCCCTGCTGGAGCCTGGCGACGAAGAGGTCGAGGCCTTCGTCAAGGGGACCCAGAGGCTGATGCGCGCGGGGGCGGTGGTGCACGAGCGGAGGACCACGACCTGGGATCCGGCGACGGGCGAAAACGTTCGCGTGTGGGTGCAGCGATGGGCCAGCTCGCGGATGCGGCAACAGCTGGAGATCGTGGCGACCCGAAAGCTCCACCGCAAGCTCGATCTGTCGGCCCTCGTTCAGGTCCGCCGCGCCCGCTGGCACGGCCGCAAGCCAGGCTCTTTTCGCAGCGAGACGATGTGGATGACCCACAGCGACGACGGGCGCCGCCGCTGGCACCGCTGGAAGAAGCTCTACGAGGCCGGCCACATCACCCACCTGGCCGGGCGCGACGCGGACCTCAGCTACGTGACGACGAACAACGCCTCGCACTTTCGGGTGGACATGGAGGCCATCGACGTCGAAGCCACGTGGACATGGTTCACCGCCATGGCCCAAGCCGCCAAGGCGGCGGGGGTGGCGATCGATCGCATCATCGTCGACCGCAAGGTCAAGCGCTTGTTCAAGCAGCGGCTGTCGAAGAAACTCCGCCGCACCCCGCTGTGGCGCCGAATTCGTGTCGTCAGCGGTCACGACGGCCACCATCACGTGCGCTTCACCCGGGCGACCAAGCCGCTCGAGCTCAAAGCGGTCGGTTACCTCGAGCGCAGCTTCGGGTTGACCATTCCAAGCTTTGGCCTCTGAGCAACAAGCGTTGACAGTGCAGTCGGCGCCGTATACGAGTTGCGACTCGAGCGCGGTTAGCTCAGCTGGATAGAGCGTCGGCCTCCGGAGCCGAAGGCCACAGGTTCGAATCCTGTACCGCGTACCAAAGTAGAGGCCAGCGAGTTTGCGGGGTTACCCGATGAGTCGCTGGCCTCGTCGGTCGCTGCTTCGAGCAACCCCGGCTGGTCCATGGCCCTTCGGCTGCAACCGGCGGATCCGCAGCGCTGCCGGGTGCGACCTCCC
>JAAZYN010000843.1 GCA_014239625.1 Myxococcales bacterium
GATGACGCGGTCGTTGTTGCGGTGGTCGGCTACGCGGCGAGGCCCGGACGACGAGTTCACCAAGGCCTCCTCGTAGCCGAGCGCGTCGAAGCGCTGGACCATGACCTCGCACTCCGTGGGCGTCATGACGTCGGAGACGGTCCAGACCAGGGGCTGGGTGGGGTCGATGATGAGATCTGCGCGCATGCCTCGTCTCCTCTTCAAGCCGCCAACAGGCGGAGGTCGGTGGGGCTGACGCTCACCTCGACCTCCTGGCCGTAGTGAAAGTCGATGAAGTCACCCTCGATGCCGTCGCCGAAGATGACGCCGCCCGCGTTCATCTCCGAGCGGACGCTCAGCGGCTGCTTCGGGGTCACGACGCCGTCGGTGATGCGGACGCCGGTGTGTGGGCTCGGCCACGCCTCTCGGACGAAGAAGGCCAACCGTGAGTCGGTGGGCGCCGGCAGCGGGACCTCACACACGCGGTTGCGCCGTATCGAGCTGGCCCAGCCGGTGGCGCCCGTGCCGGTCGCCACGATGAGGCCTGAGGACGACTGCCGCTCGGTGTCCCCATCGAACCCGACCCAGTAACGCGCGGACTGGTGGCTCCGATGTCCAACGAAGATCTCGTTGAGCGCCATCAGCCGCTGGCCATCCCGGGTCTCTGCGGACACCATGGTCCGCTGCTCCCAGCTCGCTTCTCCGGCGGCGGCGGCCCGCATCAGTTCGCGCGCGCGCTTTGGCCGGTGCCGCACCAGGACCCCCGCGATGGCGGACGGCGCGGGGTTGATCCCGACCACCGGCTGGCCGTCGAGGAAGCGGGCAACGTTGGCCACCAGCCCGTCCTGCCCGACCACCAGGACCACATCGTCCGGGCCGAACAGGAACCGGTCCAGATCGCCGCGGGTCACCTGCGCCCGGCGCCAATCCGTGGGGATCGCGCTGAGCACCGCGCGGGTGGCCGCCGACACCTCCTGGTGCAGGGCCTCCAGCGGCTCCAGCTCCTGGCCGCGGCCCTGCAGGAAGAACGCCGCCTGGGCGCGGGTGGCGTGGCGCGCCAGGAGCTCGGTGAACTCCGTGGGACGCGTCACCACCACCGCTCTGGGGAGGGACGACGTCATCGCCTGGCCCCGCCCTTCGCCGCCTTGCCGTTGTCGCTGCCGTTGGCCGCCAGCTTGTTGAGCAGCGGGCTGATGAGCTCGGGCGTGATGGTCAGGTGCTCGATGCTCTTCAGCGTACCCGCCATCTCCCGGGCGGCCAGCGCGGTCAGCACCGACGGGGGCGTATTCGCGTACACGTCCATGCGCTCCCGCTCGGCTTCGACCCTGGCGCCCTCGGTCAGGCGCGTGGCCTCCGCCGACGCAGCGGCACGGGTCCGCTTCTGGGCCGCCTCCGCCTCCACCTCGATGGTCTTGGCTGCCGCCGCGGTCTCCGCGCGGCGCCGGTCGTTCTCACCGTGCTGGTCGATGAGCTGCTCTTCGCGCTTGGCCAGCTCGATACGGTTGGACAGCTCGTTCTCCGCGATGGCGCGCTCCTTGTCGACGGCCAGCGCGCGGCGCGCGAATGTCGCCTCGTCGGCCTGCTGCTGGATGTGCTCCCGGGTGGGCATCTGCAGGGCCCGCTCCATCTCGGTGGCGGGCTGCAGCGCGGTGATCCGGGTCGAGACGATCTCGAGCCCCATCCCGGCGAGGCTGCCCTCGGCGATGAGCCCGTCGTGGATAGCGTCGCGCAGCGGGGACGTGCCCTGCTGCAGCAGCGTCATCAACGAGTTGGATACGATGTGGCCCGAGGCCAGCTCCTGGGACAGCCGCGTGACGGTACCGGTGAGACGGTCCAGGGGCTGATCCCGATGGCGACCCGTGGTCATGTCGATGGTGAAGTCGACGCGGCGCGCCAGCTGCTCGGGGTCGGCGACCCGGTAGGTCACGACGCCCTGCACCGTGACCTCCTGGAAGTCTTCGGACAGCGCGTGGAACATCAACGTCAGCTCCCGGTCGTCCAGCGGCACCTCTGCGATGCTGGCGCCCATCGGCATGAGCCAGAAGGACAACCCGGGGCCGCTGCGCTTGAGGCGCCCGCTCCGGTAGTGCAGCACATGGGCGGTGAGCTCGCTGCGCAGGTGACGGGCGAACCCGATGTTGGTGATGTCGGCCATGACAAACCTCCTCGCGGTCAGACCGCGGAACGGCGGGTGAATCGATAGAGCTCGGCGGGGCGATAGGAGACGCCGCGCTCGCGCTCTCCGGTGGCCTCGAGGTAGCCGCTGGCGAGCATGCGCCGGCGGAACGAGTCCTTGTTCACCGCGTG
>JAAZYN010000844.1 GCA_014239625.1 Myxococcales bacterium
GCTACGCGCTCTGCACCGACCCGGCGGTGCTTGGTGTCGACTTCCACGTGATGGAGCGACGGCACGGGAGCGTGATCCGCAGCGAGCTTCCGCCGCACCTCGTCGGCAAGCCAGAGGTCAACCGGCGTATCGGGGAAATGCTTGTCGACGTGCTCGCCGACCTACATCGGGTAGACCCGGCGGCGGTGGGTCTTGGCGACCTGGGCCGACCGGACGGCTTCGCGCGGAGACAGGTCGACGGGTGGAGTCGTCGCTGGCTGGCTGCCAAACACGAGACTGTGCCTGACGTCGACGTGATGCTAGGGTGGTTGGACGCGTCGATTCCGACACCCCAGATCACGACGCTCCTGCACAACGACTACAAGCTGGACAACCTGATGGTGGACGCCGCGAACCCGGCGACGCCGGTCGCCGTGCTCGACTGGGACATGACCACGCGTGGCGATCCGTTGATGGACGTCGGCTACCTCCTCAATTTCTGGAACGAGGCGACCGATGACCCTCGCTGGCATCACGTCTCCAAGATGCCGACCAACCACGAGGGCTTCCCAACCCGAGCGGAGGTGGTCGAGCGCTACGCCAAACGCACCGGGTTGGACCTGGACGCGATCGCCTGGTATCACGTCTTCGGCGTGTTCAAGCTGGTGGTGATCGTGCAGCAGATCTACATCCGCTACGTGCGCGGACAGACCCAGGACCAGCGCTTCGCCGGCTACGACGAGCGCGTCCGCGACCTCGCCCACAAAGGCGTCCAACTCATGCAGACCGGCCGAGGGCGGACCTAAGACCGCCCGCTACGAATGCGGTGCGGGATCTGCCCAAAGCCTCACTTCGCCGGGTGACAAGGCCAGGGGGCGCAGACCTCATTCCTCATTGTGGCGCACGGCTTCAGCCGTGCGATCGCAGGCCTGAAGGCCTGCGCCACAGGGCCTCACTCGGGGTCCCCGCGGAGCCGTCGCGGTGGGGTTCGGGGCGCAGCCCCGTCTCAAAAAGGCTTGTAGGTGACCATTATCACCGCAAGCAGGGTGACCCCGGCCGCGACCATCGCCAGCATCCGGCTCTGACCGGTCATCCGGAACGCCATCCCGGTCAGACCGGACAAGACGAGCCAGCAGACGACCTTCACCATGACCCACCCCGGAAACCCGATCCGCATCATCCCCGCGAGGCCGAACCCGCTCATGACAGCCAGCAGACTGAGCGTCCCGGACATCATCAGGAACTGCCGACGCTTGTCGGGGTGGGGGTCGGCGAGCGCGGCAAACGTCACCCCGGCCATGAGAATCACCGAGGTCAAATGGAGCAACAGAAAGATTTGGGTATTCATACGAAGGCCGTCACACGTGACTAGGGTTACTGGGTGGGGTCGGTCACCCCGGTGAAGCTGAGGTCTGGGTCATACTCCAGGACATACCGCTCGATTCCGGTGATCACACCGGTCAGTTGCTCCGCGGCACGCGATTGGTCGCCGAACGCCCGGAGAATACCACCGCGAGCCAGCTCTGCGTAGCTCCGCAGATTCTCGACGATCTGCCACACCACGGAGCCTGGGCCGAATTGCCGCTGGTAGATCCCGAACACGACGCCGGCGTCCCGGAACGTCGCGACATTGCCCCGAAGAAACGCCTCGAAATCAGCCCCTCTGCCGACCGCCACCTGGACGTTCGTGACCCGGGCAATCGACAACCCGCTGACATCGTCTGATTCCACGCTCAAATCCCGTCGGTAGCGGACGGCGTAGGCCTGGCGCCCCTCCGTTGTCTCACGCAGCTTGTCGAGCGCTCGATCGTAGTCGCGTTGTCCGAGCGCTCGCCGGAGCGGCGCCCCGCCATCGAGTTCGCTAAATCCGCTGAGCGGGGTGATGAACTGCCGCTCATATAAATCGCCAAACTGTCCCGCCCGCCAGGCGGAGCGCCACGGGACGCCGCCGGCGCGAAGCGCCGGGTTGATCTCGTCGCGATACAACTCCATGAAGTCTGTGAGCTTCTCCGGTCTGATTTGGACGATCTGGACACGGTACCAGGTCTCACCTTCCTGGGCTTGCGTCTCGGCCGCCGAGGCGCCGACACCCAAGAGCATGAGGGACAGCAAGAGCATCGCTCGCGACAGGTGCATGGTCTCCTCCTCGCTCGCCTTGCCGTAGCAGGCCGTTCATCCCGTGACCAGATGCTACTACAAGCAACGCCGCCAGACCGGCGCCTCGTCAGGCAACCTCAGAGAGTGCTGCAAACGTCCGAGGGCGTTTTCTGACGAGGCGTCTGTCTGGCCAGGCGCAAG
>JAAZYN010000845.1 GCA_014239625.1 Myxococcales bacterium
GTGAGATGCGCCTGGAGATTCGGTTGACTCAGGAGCTCACGCCCGGCGCCCCCGGACCGACAGGGTTGCTGATGATGACCACCAACTATCAGGTCGACGGCTCGAACACGTTCTCAGCTGTCGTCGAGGTCGGGACTCAGCCGCCGGCCCTCGTCGCCCCCTCCACGGTGGATCTGGGGACGGTCGTCTCGGGTGGTGTCAAGGAACAGCCGCTCACCGTGACCAACGTGGGCGGCGAGCCGCTGTTGATCACCGAGCTCGAGCTCGATGGCGACTCTGCCTTCTCGCTCCCTGGCGGGACCGCTTTCGACCCGGCTCTCGAGGTCGCGGTAGGGGCGAGCGCTCAGTTCACTGTCCGCTACGCGCCTGAGCTGGCGGCACCGGCGTCGGGTGACCTGCGCGTCCACAGCAACGATCCCGCCGAGCCCATCAAGCTCATCGCGCTTCAGGCCAACGTAGGTGGTCCATGCATCGCCGTGAGCCCGCTGAGCGTGGACTTTGGTGGAACCTACGTGGGCAACGCCGCGTCCATGGACGTCACCATCACGTCGTGTGGAGATGAGCCGCTGATCATCGACGCGCTGACGTTTGACGCTGGCCCGTCGGGGTCGTTCGGGGCCGACGTGGCGGAGCTTCAGCTGCCGATCTCGGTACCGGTCAACAAGAGCATCAGCGTGCCCTTGAGCTATATCCCCGAGTCCGTCGCGGCCCTCAGCGACGACGGCTTTCCCATCCGCGACGAGGCGGTCTTTGTCATCGGAAACAACTCCCTCATCCCCGACTTCGAGGTCGACACCTCAGGGTGGGGCGCCAGCACGCTGTGTCCGACACCGGTGATCAAGGTGATGGAAGGCGAGGAGGTGATCCCGCAGACCACGCTGCATCTGGTCGGCAGCCAAAGCTACGCGTCGGCCGGGGGCATCACGCATTACGAGTGGTCGGTGACCACCCCGGAGGGGAGCGTCGACGTCTTTCTGCCGGCTTCGAGTGCCCCGGATCCGTCCTTCCAGGCCAACGTCGCCGGGGTCTATGTCTTTACGCTGCGGGTCGCCGACGAAGCCGGCCAGTGGTCGCACACCGGCGAGTGCGCGATGACCGCCTCTTACACGGTCATCGTGGTGCCCGATGATGCCATCCACGTGGAGTTGCTGTGGCACACCCCGGGGGATCCGGACGAGAGCGACACCGGGCCCGAGGCCGGCGCAGACCTGGACCTCCATCTATTGCACCCGTTTGCCCTTGCCGACGGAGGCGACGGTTGGTTCCACCCGATGTACGACGCCTATTGGTTCAATGGGAACCCGAACTGGGGCTCCTTCGATCCGGTCGCCGACGACAACCCGAGCCTGGACCGCGATGACACCGACGGCGGCGGGCCCGAGAACATGAACCTGGGCCACCCCGAGGCCGGCGTGAGCTATCGCGTCGGCGTGCATTACTGGAACGATCATGGGTGGGGATCGAGCCTTGCGACCGTGAGGATCTACGTGCACTCGGTGCTGGTCTTCGAGTCCATGGACGTTGAGATGAGCCACGCCGACCTCTGGAACGTCGCTGACATCGCCTGGCCCTCGGGGCAGGTCACGCTCAACCAGCTCCCAAATGGCGATCCCGATGTCTCCCCGAACTACCCGAACCCGCTCTTCCCATAGCCAGTCACCTTGCGCGTCGGCTTCGGTCGGGGCGCACCGCTGGATCCACCGGGCAAACCGACCTGCCCGGTGGGTTCAGCGTTTTTCCTCCCGCGAGACCTCCAAGCCCGAGGCGCGCCCTGTGCACTCGGTGCTGGTCTTCGAGTCATTGGGCGCGGAGCTGAGCCATGCCGACCTGTGCGTTTGGGGCTGCGCTGGGCTCGCCGCCAGGGTGCGTTCAGCGCCGCTCCAAGGTGCGCGGCTTTCGGTCGGCGTTCCTCTCGCTCAGCCAGTCGGACGTGCGGAGCCGCTTGAACCCACTGGAGAGACAGCAATCGCGGAACGCGTTGCGGCGCCATGGCATGGCGTCGTGGCCCAGCCGCGACGCGACGAAGATCGTCGTGGCTCGAACCAGCTCACGCCGAGACGACGCACCCTCTTTGGTCTCGTGGATCACTCTGACGTCCGCCTTTCGCAGCCGCTCGATGAGCTCCAGGCTGTTCTTCGCCGGCGTCGGGTCGCGGTACAGGCACCACAGTCGCTTCTTGTCGCCGCCGCCGGTGAGCCACCCGTAAAAGGTCTCGACGTCCCCGTACAGCGCGTCGAACAGCCACACCTCGCTGACCGGGTACGCGCCGTGCTGCA
>JAAZYN010000846.1 GCA_014239625.1 Myxococcales bacterium
CGTCGCGCCTTTCCGGCACTTCTTGCCTTTCTTCCGGCACTTCTTCGTCTTCTTGCTGGTGTCTAAGACGCTGTAGTCGATGACCAGCTTCGGCTTGCGCGGTTTGCGGGGCTTGCGGACCTTCGGTGTCTCGATGATGTGCTCGGCGTTGGCCGGCGGGAGCTGAACGGTCTCGACGGGGGCAGGCTCTACCTCGGGCTCCGGGATCGGCGTAGGTGTCGCACTGACAGCCACCGGAGGCTCCTCGAGGTCCGAGGCGATGACCAACGGCTCGGGCGTGTACGCCGTGACCATCGGCAGGGACCGCTCGGGAGCGGGGAGGGCGATTCGGTAGGCCACGAATCCCGATGCAAACATGGCCCCAGCGAGTCCGATCGCGACGAGCCAGCTCGGCCACGAGCGCGCGGGAGTGTGGGGTGGAGGCTCGAAGGACAGCTCGAAGGGTGCGAGCTCCTCGGGTTCCGGTTCCGGCGGCGCCACGCTCTGCAGCAGCCCCTCCAACTGGGCCGAGTCCCGTTTGAGCATGCGTCGATACGCGTCTCTCCGGGCGCTCTCGTCTCGAACCCGTCGGGCCGCCAGCTCGGCTTCGAGGGCCTCGCGCGCCTCCGCCATCCGGGCCCGCTCCCGGGTCGCTTCCCGGGTCAGGTCGTCGAGGAGGCTCGAGAGGTGGCCGGCGGGGGGGGTCGGGGTCCGAATGCTGCGTCGCGTGCTCATGGTGCGCTCCTTGTCTGTGGGCTTGCGGGGAGGCAGAGTGAGGAGCGCTCGGATGTGATCGCGGCGGGCGAAAAAATCGGGCGAGTGACGCGAACATGGCCATGGGACTGCGACAGAATGTCGAGGAGGAGATCGCCAGGCGGCACGCCGAGGGTGACCTGACCGGCGCAGCGACCCTCGGCTACGAGACCTACGGCCCGGAGATCCTCGCGTTCCTGGAGCACGAACTGCGCGACCCGGACCTGGCAATGGACGCTTTCTCGCAGCTCGGGGTCGACATCTGGCGCGGCCTGCCCGGTTTCCGCTTCGCCAGCAGCTTCCGCACCTGGGCATACCGCCTGGCCCGCAACGCGATGTATCGGCTGCGCAAGGACCCGTACGCCAAGCGAGCCTATCGCGCTCTGCCCGGCGAGATCTCCCGCGTTCAGTTGGACGCGCGCTCGCGCACCGCGCCCTGGCGCCGCACCTCCGCCCGGGACCAACTCACCCTCATCCGGGAGGAGCTCTCCCCCGAGGAACGCGCCATCCTCACCCTGCGCCTCGACCGGGGCATGGCGTGGAACGACGTCGCCCTAGTGCTCGCCGACGAGGACGAGTCCCTCTCCGACGCCGACATCAAGAAGCGGTCGGCAGCTCTGCGGCAACGCTACAAGGGCATCAAACGAAAGCTGAAGGAGCGGTTCGCCCAGGCCGGGCTGCTCGGAGAGCGGGATTGAGCGGCCGGGACGACACCGAGCCTGCCACCACCGCGGAGGCCTCCGAAGACGACAGCGACTTCCTCGCGCTGCTGCAAGACGTAGCGCGCCCCAAGGGCGACGACGAGCACGTCCCACTGCCGGCCCGCGGCGAGGTGCTGGAGGGGGACTTCGAGGTCCTGTCGGCCCTCGGCAGCGGCGGTATGGCGGACGTGTTTCTCGCCCGGGACCTGCGCCTCGGTCGCCATGTGGCCGTGAAAATCGCCCGCCTGCCGAGCGGGCGGATGGCTCACCGCATGAAGCTCAGCATGCGCGAGCAGGTCGCCACGGCGCGCCTGAGCCACCCGAACATCGTGGCCATCTACGGCGTCGGCGCCTGGAAAGAGCGGCCGTTCATGGTCCTCGAGCTGGTCCGTGGAGAGCCTCTAGCGCGGGTCATGCGCGCCGCGCCGATGGACCTGCCGCAGGTGCTCGACGTCGGGTCCCAGGTGCTGGCGGGCCTCGCGCACGCGCACGGGCGCGGGATCGTTCACACGGACATCAAACCCGCCAACATCATGCTCGCCGACGACGGTACGGTGAAGATCCTCGACTTCGGGCTCGCCGGGATGGACACCGAGCGGACCACGCTGGCCAGCGCCCTCGGGGACGAGCGCGACAGCGACTCCCCCAGGGGCGGCACCCCCGGCTACATGGCGCCCGAGCAGTGGCGAGGCGAGGTGGCGGACGAGCGCACCGACGTGTGGCTGACGGGCATGCTCTTGTTCGAGGCTGTCGCCGGCAAGCTTCCCTTTGCCGACCGGGACGCCTGTCTGAGCGACGCGCCCACGCCGCGGCTGGACCAAGTGGTGCCCGAAACGAGCAA
>JAAZYN010000847.1 GCA_014239625.1 Myxococcales bacterium
CTCGATGGTGGTCGGGTTACCACGGAGCTTCACGTACACGGTCTGACCGGAGCACAGGTGCCCCGAACCCGGCATGACGTTGAGCGTCGTGAGTCCTCCCGCGAGCGCCTTCTTGAACCCCCCGTCCTTGACGTTGATGGAGTCGAGCACGCGGCACTCGGGTTGAATGGGGCTGCTGCGGTCGGCCCCTGACGGGCCGCCGATGTGGCTGTGGGTGTCGACGAGCCCGGGCATCAGTATCTTGCCATTGACGTCGTGCCGCACGGCTCCTTCGGGGATGCTGACGTCGTTCGACGTGCCGATGGCGACGATGCGCCCCGCCTGCACGACCAGTGTCCCATCGGCGATCTCCTCGCCTTCGATGGGGATGATGTGCGCTCCGACGAATGCCTGGGCGCGGTCCTGTGCCAGGATCGGCGCCGCGGCCAAGATCGCCGCCAGAGGGATCAGGAACAACTGTCTCATTTCTTAAAGACCTTGCCTTCGAGGACACCGCCAGGACTCGGCTGTCCTCGGTCATGTCGTGGAGCCAACGTTCGATGCCGGGTTCGGCTGAAGAATCCAAGCCACGGCAGTGTACGCGAGTCATGGCGGGACCGGGCGGTCAGCGGTTGATGTTCGTCAGGAGCTTGCGGGCGCGCGCTCCCAGATCGGGGCGTTCCTCGAGTTGCGCGCGGTCGATCGCGAGCTCGAGCCCACGCTTCGCCAGAGCGACCTCGTCGTGCTTCAGGAGTCCTTCCGCGGCCTGAATCAGGAGCTCGGGGTCGTCCGGTCCGATTTCGATACAGCGCCGGCTGGCCTCGATGATCTCGCTTGGTGTGAACGGGCTGGTCGTGACCACGGGACGCCGCGCGATCTTGATGATCAGGAGCAGCGGGAGGATGGCATCGGGAGCGCGGTTATGGGCGACGCGAATCTGCTTGAGGGCGGTCTCGTCATCGCCTTGATTCCAGGCGACCAGGCTGAGCACCGCCGGTGCCAGGGCGCTCTCCGGCTTCTTCTTCAGAGCCAGCAGCGCGTGCCGGCGGGCGGCGTCGGGGTCGTCATGCATGAGCAGCGTCGCGGCCATCTCATGGAACAGCGCCGGGAGGTTCTCCTCGCCGACGGACTGGACCGCGTGATCGATGCAGGCGCCGGGTAGATGGTCCCCACGCCTCCGCTCCTTGGCCGGGACCATGGCGTCGATCGCCCCGCAGGCGAGCAGCGTGAACGGGTTGCTGCCGGTGTTCTCGTTCAACTCGCGAACGAGAATGCGCGACTCTCGGGCGATGTGACGGAGGACCTCGGGGGTGGCGCTGCGGCTTTGCTGGACGGCACAGTAGATCAGCACGAGACGAGGGAAGGGGTCCCTGTCGTCCATCAGGGCTTTGAGGGCGTGGAACGCGTCCCTGGCTTCGCGGTACCGCCCCAGTCGCAGAGCGGCGAACCCGAGGCCGACCAGGCTCGAGATGCGCGTCCGATCCATCGCGCGGGCGCGTCCGAAGTAGCGGTATGCGTCGAGGTGTTCGCCGAGGTGGCTCTGCGCGAGGCCGATGGCATCGAGGAGCAGGAGGTCGCCAAGGGAGCCGGCTGAAGGGGGAGACGGGACGTTGACGTGGCCACCGGTGCGGCGATCGTAGAACGCGGACCCGAGCCGCGTGACGGGATCGTTGGGAGCCCGCGCCATGGCGACGCGCAGGTCGGCCTCGGCGTGCGCGCGTTCTCCGATCTGCAGGTGTTCGATGGCGCGGAACAGGTAGGCGTAGGCAACGCGGTCGTCCAGCAGGATGGCCTCCGTGAACTGGGTGATGGCCGCTGGGCTGTTGCCCTGGACGCTGTTCGAAATCGCGTCGGTCATCTTGAGGCGAGCTTCGGCTTGACGCTTGTCATGGCGCTCGTCCTTCAGCACATTGAGGGTCGCGAAGGTGATCAGCGATGCGACCACGAGGAGCGCGACGCTGGTCCCGCGTCGGCGGCGCACCAGCTTCATCACGCGCGTGATCGGCCCGGCGGGCCGGGCGAGGATCGGTCGGTCACTGAACCAGCGCTCGAGGTCGTTCGAGAACTCCTGCCCGCTCTGATACCGGTGTTCCGGGTTCTTCTCGATCGCCTTCAAGCAGACGGTCTCGAGATCTCGTGGCAGTGATGGGTTGATCTTTCGTGGTCGCGGAGGCTCCCGGTGCAGGATCTTGTGCATCAAGGTCTGAATGCTGTCGGCCTCGTGGGGCAGGCGTCCGCAGACAGCTTCGTAGAGGGTGACCCCGAGCGAATAGACGTCGGCGCGCCG
>JAAZYN010000848.1 GCA_014239625.1 Myxococcales bacterium
TAAGGTCAAGAAAACACTGCACAATCAACACGCACCCGCGACGCACTTCTGGCTTGTCACGGGATCTCGCCACACCTATACTTCGCGCCCTCTAAGCAGCGAGGCCGAGCAGATGAGAAGCGCATCATGACGGGCGACACCTCCACTAACGAGGGCCCGACTTCAGCCACCGAGGGTCCCCCGCCGGCGGCTCCCACCGAGCCCACGACGTACATCACCAAGGGGCAAGGCGAGCGAGAGGTTACGACCGCACCGCTGATGCCTGATCCGAGCCTGGGCGCGGTCGAAGGCGTCGACGACTTCGAGGCGTTGATGGCCGAGTCGATGACTCAGCCGGCGGCGCTCGCGGTCTTCAATCC
This sequence comes from Myxococcales bacterium, assembly GCA_014239625.1. GTDB lineage: Bacteria > Myxococcota_A > UBA9042 > PHBI01 > JAAZYN01 > JAAZYN01. The sequence continues at coordinate 360 of JAAZYN010000848.1, forward strand.
TGGGGACAAGGCCGAGGGCATCGTCGAGGTCATAAGCCTCCACGGCCGCGAGGTCTTTTTGGATCTTGGAGGCCGCGCCACTGGCTATATCCTCAAAGAGGAGCTGCTCGACGAGGAGGGCAACCTGACCGTCGCTCAGGGTGACAAGGTCGCAGGTGTCGTCGTCGGGACGGACTTCAACGGGATCAAGATCCGCCGCTCCCTGGCTCGCACCGACGGCGACTTCGGCGCGCTTAGAGACGCGCTCGCCGCCGACCTGCCCGTCGAGGGCAAGGTCGTCTCCACCAACAAGGGTGGGTTCGAGGTGCTGGTCAGCGGGGCACGCGCGTTCTGCCCGATGAGCCAGATCGATCTCTACCGACCGGAAGACCCCGCGACCTTTGTGGGCAAGACGTTGCTGTTCAAGCTCGTCGAAGTGAAGGGACGTGAGGCGGTGCTGTCGCGGCAGGCCCTGATGAAGGCCGAGCGAGAGGAGAAGGCCAAAGCGCTCCGTGAAAAGCTAAGCGTGGGGGCCCGCCTCAACGGGACCGTGCGCTCCATTCAGAAGTACGGCGCCTTCGTCGATCTGGGTGGAATCGATGGGCTCATCCACGTCAGTGAGCTCAGCTGGGAGCACGGTGTCGACCCGCACCAGCTGGTGAAGCTCGGTCAGGAGGTGGAGGTCGTCGTGTTGGAGATCGACACGGCCCGCGATCGGATCGCCCTGTCCCTCAAACAGGCCGCGGGCGACCCGTATGAGACCGCGATCGAAGGCCTGGGGATCGGCACGACGATCGAGGGCACCGTGGCCCGGCTGACCACCTTCGGCGCCTTCGTCACCATCGCCCCGGCCGTCGATGGGCTGATCCACGTCAGCGACCTGGCCCATCACCGCGTTCGGCACCCCAACGAGATCTTGAGCGTCGGAGACGCGGTCAAGGTTCGCGTCACGGAGGTCGACCTGGATCGCCGGCGTATCGGTCTATCGCTCAAGGCGTTGGCAGACGACCCGTGGGACAGCGTGACGACTCGTTTCCCGGTGAACTCCAAGGTCACGGGCAAGATCCAGAGCGTCCGAGATTTCGGCGTGTTCGTGGAGCTGGACGGGGGCATCACGGCGCTGCTCCCGGCGAGCGAGAGCGGAGTGCCTCATGGGCAGCCACTCGCGAGCAAATACAAGGTCGGCTCGGAGGTCGAGGCGACCGTCTTGCGAATCGACACCGACGATCGCAAGATCGCGCTGACGACCCGCGACCCATCGGAAGCGCGCTCGGGCAACGAGCGGGTCGGCGGCGGCAACCGCCGAGGCGGCGGCTCGGGCCGAGGCCCCCGCGGAGACCGTCGCGGCGGCAGAGACAGTGGCCCTCGTAGCTGGATGGACTCCGACAGCGGAGCCGTCCCCGGCGCCCTGGGCGCGGCCCTGATGAAGGCGTTCAACAAAGACGAGAAGTAGCCCCAGTGAAGCTCCCGGCCTCGTCGCTGCTCGCGCTCTCGCTGGCGTCGCTGTCGGTCACCGGCTGCCCCGAGTGGCTGGACGCCGATGATGGCACCGGTGAGCCGGTGGATCAGGCGCCAGCGGCGATGGACCCCGCCGAGCCGGTGTTTTTGCCGGTGAAGTATCCGAGCATGAGCGCCAAGGGGCCACTGGTGCCGGGAGCCCCCGGCCTCCGGGTCCCCAAGGATTACTTCGTTCACGCGCGCTTGGATGTGGCCGACATCCACATGCCATGGGCTTATGCAGCGGTGCTCCAAGGTGACGGCGAGTTGGTTCTCCGGCTACGGGCGGTCAGCGGACCCTACGTGATCGGTGGGCCCTTCGACGGGACCGCGCCGGTCCCAGCCATCCGCGCGGTCATCCACCTGTCGGTGCCAGCGGCCACCGACCTGACCCAGCTCATCGGCCTGGATCTCAGCGCCGAAGCCCTCG
>JAAZYN010000849.1 GCA_014239625.1 Myxococcales bacterium
CCCTCCCTCTTCGAGATTCGCCTGTCGCCCTCGGCCGTCAACGCGCTGACCGGACGTACCCTGGCCGAGCCGGTCACGCGCAGCGTCGCTCAGCTGTCCCGGCCTGTGGAGAGCCTCGACCGGGTCGTGCTGCCCGAATGGAAGCAAGAGGTCGTGCGTCTCGTCGAGGGCTACCGACAGTACGCCGACCGGCTCGACGAATGGGGCCTCGAGCAGGCGATCCCGTATGGGCGGGGCCTCGTCATCATGTTCTCCGGCGCGCCAGGGACCGGCAAGACGCTGTTCGCGCGGGCCCTGGCCAAGCATGTCAAGCGCCCACTGCTGAGCGTTGTGGTGGGGCGCCTCATGCAGGACTCCATGGGCGCCGAGGCGCTGATGGAGCAGATCCTGTTCGAGGCCAAGCTGCACGACGCGATGCTTTTTTTTGACGAGTGCGAGCCTCTGTTCACCAGAGGGAGCGCCCGGTTTTATGACAACCTGCACGTGCTAGAGCGCTTTGAGGGAGTCATCGTGATGGCTACCAATCGTGACGTCCGAATGGATCCGGCCCTGGAGAGGCGGATCACCTACCACGCGCGCTTCGGCGCCCCCGGGCGGGAGCACCGTGAGGCCATCTGGCGCCACCACCTCCCAGAGCGGCTTCCGCTCGGCGAGGACGTCGACGTCACGCATCTGGCCGAGCGTTACGAGGTGACCGGCGGGCAGGTGAAAAATGCCGTCCTGTTGGCTGTCAACAAAGCGCTCGCGGGTCAACAGGCTGACGCGGTGGTGGCCATGTCTCACTTGCTGGAAGCGGCCCAGGCGCAGCTGAGACATCGCCTGGACGACTTCGCTGACGAGCTGCGGCCCGACCTCTCACTCGACGACCTGGTCCTGCCCACCAAGCAGATGGAGTTGGTCCTGGAGGTCCTGAACGCCTGCCGGCACCACACCACCCTGCTCCACGACTGGGGCATGGGTCGGCGTCTGTCGAGCGGTCGCGGGGTCGTGGTTCTCTTCGACGGGCCGCCGGGTACGGGAAAGACGCTGGCGTGTGAGGTGCTCGCGGCGGAGCTGGGACAGCCCATCCAACGGATCCATATGGCGCAGATCGTCAGCAAGTGGGTCGGGGAGACGGAAAAACACATCCAGAAGATCTTCAAGGAGGCCCGGTCGACCCGCGCGGTGCTCCTCTTCGACGAGGCTGATGCGTTGTTCGGCAGCCGCGTGTCCGACGTCTCCAGCGCCACCGATCGCTACGCGAACATGGAGACCAATCAGCTGCTGAGCGAGATTGAGCGCTACGACGGGATCGTGATGTTGACCTCCAACCTGGAGACCAACATCGACGCGGCGTTCAAGCGCCGGATTCACTACCGTGTGACCTTCGAAGAGCCCACGACCGATGAGCGGACTGCCATATGGCGACGGCTGGTCCCGTCCTGGCTCCCTATCGACGGAGACATCGACTTCGAGCTCTTGGGCGAGGCCTTCGATCTGCCCGGCGGTAACATCAAAAACGCTGTGCTGCGAGGCTGTTACCACGCCCTCGGCAACGGCGAGTCGCTGACCATGGCGAGCTTGCTGGTCGGGGCCGAGAAGGAGTGCCAGTCTGCGGGTCGCCTGTTTCGCGCCGCGGCCCACCAGGAGTGGTGACGCCGGAGGCCAGCCGCCAAGGCCTGGTCCGTTCACGCTCCGGCGCGGCGCGGCCTTGGCTTTCCTCGAAGTGGCAGGTCCAATGTGGCTTAGAGTGCGCCAGGCGGCCTTGTCATGGTAACATCTGGGCTCGTACTCACCAACAACTCCAGGACTCATGCGATGAGTGGCTGCAATCCACAACCCGGGGGCGGCGGCGGGCGGGACCAACAGCAACAGATGGGTCTGTCGATCCTTGCGGAGCTGGATACGTCCCTGCAGCAGGCGATCGCCCAGTGCGGCTTCGGCAACCACAGCGGCGCGGTCTCCAAATTCCGCTCTGTGGCCAACGACCTGCAGCAGCTGGCTGAGTGGTGCAGGAACAACTCCGATGACGCTCGGGCCCAGTGGAACAGTCGAGCCAGAGAGCTCCTGCGAGGCATCAACATGAAGGCGGGCACCCTCAACGGGGCTGGCGCGAGCAGCGCTTCTTCCAATGACTATGCCGTGCAGCACGGCCGGGTGATGAGCTATTCGACGCAGATTCAGAACGCGGTCGGTGGCTGATGCGTTCTTCGGTGATCGTGCGCCCACGGGTGAACGTCTGGTGTGGCCGAAGCTAGCCCGCATTTCTCACCAACCTCTGGCTC
>JAAZYN010000084.1 GCA_014239625.1 Myxococcales bacterium
CCGACCCGCGCCGTGAGCGCCGCCACCGCCAATAGAGCCGCCGCGGCGAGGGCCACTGGCGGGTGTACACCCACCATGGCGCCCCAGAGCGAACCGGCGATGATCGAGAGAGCGATGGTCACACTATCGTAATGGCGGGCCGCGGCCAAAGTGTCGCACGAAACTTTGGATTTGGCTGAACGGAGCGCTCCTCCGCCCCCGGTCCCAGTGGTCGTGGCCGCTGTCTGGCGACCGAGCGCGCGGCGCCACCGAGCCTGTCACCCCGTTCATTCCAGTCGCCGGCGACAGCCCTGCTTGGTCCCGGTGGTCGCCAGGGAGCGCAGGCGCCCCTGTCTACCTCGACTTACGCTTTTGTTTCGGAGCCTTCTGCTTCACCGGCCGGGGCGCCGAGAGGTCCAGCCGCAGCGCGCGGCCGTGGTACAGCCAAGAGTACCGGGCGAGACTCCGAGTCACGCGAATCGCGTAGCCTCGAGCTTCGTCGTAGGGGATATGCTCGACGAAGGCATCGAGCGGGAGCGCTCCCATCGGCGACTTCCGCCACGAATTTACGGCGCCTCCGCCGGCGTTGTATCCCGGGCTCGCCAATGGGATCCGGCCGAACTTCGCCAGCAACCCGGCCAGATAGCGACTGCCGAGCCGCACCGAGATCTCTGGATCGAACAGCGCGCTGCGCGATACCGCTATGCCCTCTTTGCGGGCAAGCGCCTTGGCCGTGGGCAAGATGATCTGCATGGCGCCATAAGCGTTTGCCCAGCTGACGGCGCCGGCGTTGAAGTTGGACTCTTCGCGCATGATCGACCAGAGCCAGTGCGGATCTATCTTGCGCACCTTCGCCCACTTTCGGACGGATTTGGAGAAAGGCCTTGGGTGAGCCAGTTTCCACAGCGGGGTCGCCGGCGATCCTGGGGCTGGCCACCACGCGCCGAAGACGGGCTCCTCCCGACGGGCGATCACCGTCGCGGCCGTATGCGATCCCGCCGCGTCGAGCACCCAGGCTCGCGCCCACGGCGCCGCCGCCCCCTCCGACCCGGCGATCGCCACGAGCTCTCGGCGCGCCGTGCGTCGCAGCCCCATCCTCAGGAACTCCACCGCGCGACGGAAGGCCGGGTGCGCGTCGAACCACTCCTTGTCAGCGAGCAGCAGGTCCGGCGCCCGGGGATCGGCGAGAGCCTTGTCCGACTGAGCCTCAATGAACCTCTTCGCGCGGGTCGATGAATGAGCGTGGAGGCGCGAATACGCCAGGACGGCGTACCAACTGAAGGGATAACTGGCGATGACCGTTTGGAACTGGCCATTCGCCTCATCCGCCTTGCCCCGCTTCTGCAAGATTCGGCCATACCAGTAGCCGACGCGACCTTCGGCGCGAAAATGGCTCTCACGTCCCATCTCCTCGACCAGCTTGGCGGCCACGCCCTCGGCGACCTCCCAGCGGCCCCCTTTGATGTGCGGCCAGAGCAGCTGCCAGGCCGCTTCGTCGGCTTTGTCTCCCTCGGGCCAGCGCGTGAGCATCGTCTTGAGGACCCGGTCAGCCGCGGCGTCGTCGCCCTCGGCGCGATGCCCCAGCGCGATCATCAGCGCGGCGTCATCCGCTGTGGTGCGGTCGCCAAACTCGTCGATGTGGAGCCGCAGCACACGACGCGACTCCCCGTATTGCCTCGCCTTGAAACGGTTCTTACCGCCGGCAAAGGTGGCCCAGTAGCGCGCGTCGCCGGTGCACCCGAGGGCGCGGCGATGAAAGCGCCAGGCGGCGCCGCGGCGCTTCATCTTGTCGTTTGTTCGGCCCAGCATCATCAGCGCCTCGCACCGCGGCTCCGAGAACCGAGGGTGCCCGTCGGCCGCGGCCTTCAGGTGCTTGAGCGCGTCGCGATGGAAGTGATGGTCGAAGAGCGCGCGACCCAAGCGCAGGCTCTCACCGGGCGTCAGCTTAGCTGCCCCCCCGAGCGCCTTGAGCGCCCTGCGCCCACTGCGGGTGTCGGTGAAGTGCTCCACCAAGAGCATCCGAATGTCTTTGACGCGCGAGTGATTCTTGGCCGCCGTGGCGTCGCCGAGCATGCGGTTGTAGATGTCCATCCGATTGACCGGCGCGTCCATGACCCGGAGCTTGCGTAACAAGGGCAGCGCTGAGGTCGCGTTGGCCTCGGCGACGTCGAGAGCGATCAGCGCAGCTCGCCCTCGCAGCACACCCCATCGCTGGGCGTGCTGGTCGAGCAGTCGGGTGGCTTGGTCGTATCGCTTGGCCTTGAGATGGCACGAGGCCGCAAAGAAACGAGCATAGGCGGCCATCAACGGCCAACGGGCGGCCAGGTTCGACAGGTTTGTCGAGGTGTCCTCGCAATCGCCCGCGTCATGGCGTGCCAGGAGAGCCATGAACCGGGCCGGGAGCTTGCGCGGGTCGTCGTCGTGGGCTCCGGCGGCGAACGCCTCGAAGTCCAGCGCCGCCTGCAGGTTGGCCCCGGACTGAAAACGTCTGGCCGCCCTCGCGAGCGTTGGCGTGCCAAAGTACTCGAAGGGGGCGAGCTGAGGGAGCCGTTTGACCGCGTCGGTCGCCGGTGGCCACGCCGCGCGCTCCTTCGCGGTAGGCGCCCGGCTGTGGGTGATCGGCTGCCGGGCGCCCGGCGGCGCGTCGACGGCACCGCCGGTCGGCGCGGGCGGAGACGCGTCGGCGGTCTCGTCTTGCATCGACGACGCCGAGTCGCGCTGAGTGACAGGCTGCTCTGTCGGCCCGTCGGGGGGCTCGCCGCAGCCGGACGCGGCGGCGAACACAGCGCAATACAACAGGCATGGTAACAAACGCATAGGCATCGGCATCACGGGTCGGCACGGGAGGCCTGGCGGCCGATCAGCGCAACGCCGATCGGCGTGCCCTTGTTCCACGAATACGACCGCTGACGCACCCGTGTCACCCTTCCGCGCCGTCGGACGGGGCGGCCAGGGCCAACGTCTCGCCTTCGGCGGGACCCGGCAGCGTTGACTCGGGGATGGGTCCGAAGTGCTTCTCAGGCTCCGCGAAGGCCTCCTTGAGGACCTTCGAGATGACGGCCGCGTGGAACCCGTCGATGAACCGATGGTCGAAGGTCGCGTTCACTGTCATGCGCTTTCGGATGACGATCTCGCCGTCGTCCGGCACGACCACGTCCTTGACGGCGCCTACCGCGAGCAGAATCGGAACGCGCGAGTATGGCACCAGCGGGACGTAGCCGACGTCCAGGCCCAGCGAGCCGATGTTGGTCACCATGACCGAGCCGAATGGATCCTTTGGGAGGCCGGGCAGCGCCCAGTTCATGGTGTAGCTCAGCCAGGAGATGAAGCGCAGCAGCGGCCCCATCAACCAGAAGGGCACATGCTTGAACGAGTTCCGGGTCTTCTCCAGGGCGGCGTCTTTACGGCTTCGTACCCTGTCGACCTTCTCTCGGAACTCGACGACGATGGTGCTGAGGTCCTTTTGGTCGCAGTCCTCGACGGTGGCGCCCGACAGGTCGGCCTTACCCTCGCCGCCGTCGGTCATGACCACCTGAAAGAAGACGTTGATCCGCTTTCGCAGGTAGATGCGGTGAAAACGCAGGATGGCGTTCGCGTCCGGCATCCGCTCCAGCGCCAACGCTGCCGCTTTGGCCATCATGTGGGAGACCGTCAGGCGCAGGCCGGTGGCCGCTCGAAACCGTTCGATATACGCCATCGCGGCGTCCATCGGGACCTCGAGGGTCCCGTATACGGACGGATCGTAGGTCGTCTTCCACGTCCCGATGGCGATCTTGCGGAACGCCGAGACGTCTCTCTTCTTGTCGAGCTCGAGGTGTGCCATTGGCAGACGCTACCATGACCGGTTCGGTCGTGCCCCTCATGGCTCCAGCGCTGACCGAGGGCCTCCTCTCGGTCACGACTCTCGGTCCAGCCCGAGCGCCTCAGCGCGGGCACACCTTGTGGGCCGACGGGTTCTTTCGCCACTCCTCGTCGTCGACCTGCGGGCAGTGCTCACGAATCGCGCTCTTGAGCGCCGAGACCTGGGCGCTGTCGAGGGCCATGGATGGGAAGACGATCCAGAAGTCCTCAGTCCCATTGAGGATCTCATCCATCTTCGCCTCGTACAGGCCCTCGCTTCGACCCGTGTCCCACATCGCCAGGAAGTTCGCGGCGAAGGAGGCGATGAGCTCCGGAAACACCTGGCCATCGTAGATGGCACAGTTCTCGATGGTGTTGTGCTCAGCGTTGTCGCTGTAGTTGTAGCTTCCGGTGGCCAGCCACCGACCGTCCACGAGCATGTACTTGTGGTGCATCTGCACCGCGTAGGTGTAGTCCCAGCGGTAGCTGTAATACTTGTAGCGAAGGTCGACGCCCGGGTGCTGATGCATGGCCTGGCCAAATTTGAACCCCACGTCGAGACACTTCTGCGTCTTCGACTCACTCGCAGCGGCTGCCGACAGGCACTCGAGCAGGTCGTGCTCCTGCTTGGCGTGGAGCCACTCGGAGGTGTACTCTTGGCCGTCGAGATACACTCGCACGTCCAGGCTCGGGTTGCGCTCGGCGGCCGCCATGACCGCCTCGGCGATGGGGCGGCTGCGCAGATGCCCCGAAGCGATCCAGATGCTCTGCTCGGCGCTCTCGATCAGGTTGACGAGGCGGTCGGAGACCGTGTTGAGCCCGGCGATGACGCCGAAGGTGTTTCCGTAGGTGCTGGACACGTAGGTCTTCATGTTGTGGCTGGTGAACACGACGTCGGCCCCGCCGTGGGTCGGGATCATCGCCTCGGTGATGGCTAGCGTCTCGCGGTAGCTCAGGCTCTCGTTGTAGACGAGGTCCCGGCTGTTGGCCCACAGGTGATTGAACTCCTGTTGGAACATCAGGTTGAGGCGTTCGTTGCCGTAATGGAACACGGTGTTCTCGTCGTACTTGGTGCCGGCACTGTAGCTCCAGTTGCCGCTGCCGCTGACCAGGATGGCGCTGGCGGCCTCCGCTACGGTCTGCTGCGGACCGTCGATGATGGCGAACTTGTGGTGCATGATCTTGTTGACGTAGCGGACATCGACGCCCATGGACTCCAGCCTTGCCGACCGGGAACCCTCGAGGTTCGACTTGTCCGACAGCGCCGAGTTGAAGATGAGTCGAACGACCACCCCGCGATCGACCGCCCTCTCGAGCGCCTCCATCAGGCCGCCGTCGCCGAAGCTGTACATCGCGATGTCGATGCTGTGCTGGGTGTCGTCGATCAGCCCCTGCAGCTCGCCCAGGTGCGAGTGCCAGTACTCTCGCGGCGAGAACACCACCTCCAGCTCCGAGGAGGTGGCCGCGCAGCTCTCCGCCACCGCGCGTTGCAGCTGCTCGAGGGCCTTGGGGCCAACGTAGTACACGTCATCGAGCTGCCGCAGGGTCGTAAAGACCACGTCATCGGTGGTGCCGGGCTGCCCATCCGCCCCGTCCCGGGTGGCGATGATGTTCGTGGCGGCGCGGCTGTGTACGCCGGCCATCTTGAGAGCGTGCGCCGTCATCGCCGGGTCGTTTACCCAGGTGAGCACCGTCGCCAGCTCGCAATCGCTCAAGCCGCCGTCCGCTTTCGCCGACAGGGCGACGGCGAACTTGCCGTCGGAGCTCTCCAGATCCTGATCAAGGGCACCCGCGCCGCAAGCGGCGACGACGAGCGGCAGGAACCCAATCGCGAGCGTCGAGCGGAAGGTTCGCATGACAAGCTCCTGATTGGTGTGGGGTTGAAGGCGCCACGTTGAGTGGCGAAGTCTTTACGAAGCAATCCGTGTGCCAGATCGTAACATACTGACAACAAAGACCTAATTATCTGCCGGGGGACAGCTGTCCCCAGCGTCAACCGCTCCATGACGGGCGCGAGGGGAGCTCCCGGGGACGACTGTCCCCAGCGCCGCGGCCACCGTCGGCGTCGGAACGCCCGGCCCTCGGCCTCATCGACACCCAGCGACGTTTACTCGGGACGCAGGCCCTTGGGAGCGCTGACCCACTTCGTTCCGCCGCAAGCCAAGCGCCAAGCCGCGTCGCGATGTTCAGCGCGGGCATAGCCTATCCCAACCCGGGGCCCCACACGTACGGTCTCGGGCCGAGCGCCCTCGCGCACCTCGAGGCCCCCCTGCTCGAACACGCGATGCCCACTCCAGGTCGTATCCAGGAGCAACGCAGCCCCGACCTTGCCCGGCCCCGCCAGAGAGGCTGGGCCCGCCTTTCCGCCCCGCCGCTGGGCGATGATGTGGGCGCCGGCGAGAGGCTCACACGCGCGAATGAGCACGGCCGCCGGGTCGCGCGTGACGAGGTTGAGCAGGTGATGGATCCCGTAGCACAGATAGACGTATGCGCAGCCCGCCTCCCCGAACATCACCTCGGTCCGTTTGGTCCTGCCGGCCTTGGTGTGACAGGCGGTGTCCCAGGGGCCCCGGTAGGCTTCGACTTCGGTGATCCGGAGGCCGACCTCGCCCCGCCAGAGCTCCTTGCCCAGGAGATCCCGGGCGACCTCGAGGGCATCGCGCTGATAGAAGGCGCTCGGGAGGATCATCAGCCGTCCCCATGAAACACGACGACCGGGCGGCCTCCGTGGTCGAGCAACGCCGGTCGGACGCCGTACACGTCGATGAGTCGCTCCGGGGTCAGCGCCTGCCGGGGTGGCCCCTGAGCCACCACGCGCCCCCGCTTGAGCATGACCACGACGTCGGCCAGCTGGGTCGCCAGGTTGACGTCGTGAAGGACACAACCGACGGCCCGGCCGTCGGCCGCCAGCTCGCGGCACACCCGGGCGACGGTCAGCGCGTGCTTGGGGTCGAGCTGACTGGTGGGCTCGTCCAGCAACACCACCGGCGTGTCCTGACAGAGCGCTCGCGCCAACAGCACGCGCTGCTGCTCACCGCCGCTGAGCTGCCCGAAGGGTCGACCCGCGAGCTCCATGGCGTCCAGCCGCTCCAGCGCCGCCCGCGCGATCTCCAGGTCGCGCGAGTTCTCCAGCTGACGCCCGGACAGATGAGGGACCCGACCCATGAGGGTCACCTCGAGGCCGGTCCACGCCTCGGGGCGCTCCGGGTTCTGGGCGGACACCGCCACCAGGCGAGCCCGCTCGGCTGGGCGGATGGACGTCAGCGCCCGATCATCGAGCCGCACCTCCCCCGAGGTCGGCCGCATGAACCCCGCCAACAGCCGAAACAGCGTCGTCTTGCCCGCACCGTTCGGCCCCAAGATGGCGGTCACCTGGCCCCGCCGCATGGTCAACGTCACGTCCGCCACGGCGTCCACCGCGGCGCCTGGGAATCGAAAACCGACGGCGTCCGCGACCAGCATCAGCCACCTCCCGAGGTCCGACGGAGGAGCGCGATGAACAGCGGCCCACCCAACAACGCCGTGACGATACCCACCGGCAGCTCCGTCCCGATGACCGGCTCCAGGCCCCTGACGAGGGTGTCCGCGAGGACCAGGACGAGGGCCCCGCCCAAGGCCGATGCGGGTAACAGCAGCCGGTGGTCGGGCCCGGCGACCAGCCGCACGGCGTGAGGGACGATCAGGCCCACAAAGCCGATCATTCCCGTGGCTGCCACGGCGGCCCCGATCGGAAGGGACACCACGACGAAGAGGAGCAGCCGCAGGCGATCCGGAGCCACTCCCAGGCTGCGCGCGGTGTCGTCTCCCAGGGACAGCACATTGAGCGCTTGCGCAGACCGCGCCAAGACCACCGCCGCCAGCCCGGCGGTGCCCGCGAGCACATATGGGACCCAGGGCTGCGTCGGGTCAGCGCTGAGGCTTCCCATGAGCCTGAGCAAGATCCGCTGCACGGTGGCCGCGTCCACGAGAGCTTGCATGAGCAGCAGGGCGGCACCCGCGAAGGCGTTGACGATGACCCCGATGAGCAGCATGTCCAGCGGCCGGACTCGTCCGTGCCGGGTGGCCAGCGCGGTCACCCCGAGGAGCGCCACCAGCGCACCGCCGAAGCCACCCAGGAGCTCGCCCAGGCTGGCGAGGCCCAGCACCGTGGCCAGCGCCGAACCCAACCCCGCTCCGCCGGACACGCCCAGGATGAAGGGCTCGGCCAGGTCGTTGCGCAAGAGCCCCTGTAACGCCGCCCCCGACATACCGAGGATGGCACCAGCGAGCAGCGCCGTCAGAATGCGCGGCACCCGCTGGTCCCAGAGCACGGCGGCCGCGTTGCTCCCCTCCACACCCACCTGGGACCAATCCAGCGGCGCCGCCCCTATCCACGCGGCGAGCCCGGTCGCCAAGGCGGTGGCGGCCAGCAGACCGAGGAGGGTCAGGGCGAACCGACGAGGTGTCAGCGGGGAACGCGCGGTCATCTTGGGAGCGCCTCAAGCCGCTGCGTCAGCGACGCGATGGCGCCGACGATCTCTGGGCCGTTGAGTGACAGCGTGTTGTCCGACCAGGCGATGATGCGGCCGCGCTCCACCGCCGGGAGCGTGGGGGCGACCTTCTCCCAGAAGGTCATGGCGTCGGCCGTCGTCTTGATATCGGGCTCGGGCATCACATGCAGGATGGTATCTGGCGCCAGGTGGATCACCCGCTCCAAGGACACCCGGACGCTGACGGGGCCACCGGCGGTTACGTTTCTCACCCCGAGGGCCTCCAGAATATCAGCCACATGGTCTCCCCCGCCGGTGGAGTAGAAGATCCCACCGCTGCGTCCATAAACGACCAACGCCCGCGGTCGGGTGGCCGAGATGGTGCTGGCGCGAGCAGCGGCCAGCGAGGCATCCAGTCGCTCTGCGAAGGCCAACGCGAGCGGCGAGCGGTTCAAGGCGCTGCCCAGCGCCAGGGCTGATGCGCGCAGATCCCCCAGCGTCACCACGCCCAACTCCATGACCCGGAACCTCCCGATCGCCCGGAGCCGAGCGATGTCCGCCGAATTGGACGGGAACTTCCCGATGGCCACGATGTCCGGCTCTACATACAACACCGCCTCCACATTGGGTCGCACACCGGCGACCACGGGCACGCCGCTCACCTGCGGGCCGTGCCTCGAGACCCCCACCAGGTGCTCGCGCGCGTCGAGATGCACGGCCAGCGCGGTCAGCGACGGGGTCAGCGTGGCGAGCCTGGGGGACGCCCGGTCCACGGGCGGCGCCTTGATGCCGCTGCAGGAGCTGTCGCAAGACGCAGCCCCGAGGGCGAGGAGAGACACCAGAGCCGTCGGAAGGAAACGCACGCGCTTCCGATAGCAGCTTGGTGGACCTGGGCCAACTCTGCTAACGAGTCTCAGCTATGATGACAGTCACACCCTCGTACCTCGCCGCGGCGATGCTGCTCGCCGTCAGCGTCGCCAGCTGCGGGAAGGCCTCCGATCGGGCCGCCCCGGAAAAAGGCCTCACGGCACACGCCGACGGGACCACTCAGATGGGCCCACGGCGACGGTTGACGATCGACGTCGACGTCGAGATGGAGCGGGCGCGGCTCGCCCTCGCCAAGGGGGAGCCCGACAAGGCGATCGCGCCGCTGTACGCGGTGACCTCGGAGCTGCCGAAGCACCTCGACGCCAAGGTCCTGCTGGCGACCGCCTACTCGGCCACCGACCGGCACGCCCAGGCGCTCCGGCAGGCTCAGGGTGCGCTGGCGCTGGACCCCAGGTCCAAGGGCGCCATCCTCGCCAAGGGCGTCGCGCTGGCCGGGATGGGTCGGTTTCAGGAGGCCATCCAGGAGACCCGAGAGGTGACGCGGCGCGACCCTCGGCACAAGTGCGCCTGGCTGAACCTGGCTTGGTACCACGGCGCGCGCAAGCAGTGGGACAAACAAGAGATCGTGCTGGACAAGCTCGTCGGGCTGGAACCCGACGTGGTGCGCCACAGGGTGCAACGAGCCAAGGCGCTGGCCCGCCTGGGCAAGTTACAGCAGGCGCGAAATGCGCTCGAAGACGCGGTCCAACGGGTCCCCCACGACGCCGAGGCGCAGCTGCTCTTT
>JAAZYN010000850.1 GCA_014239625.1 Myxococcales bacterium
CCGTCCGGGGGTGCTCGATGAGCTGGCCCGCGTCGGGGACTGGGACGTGCTGGTCATCGATGATGGCTCCTCGGACGGCACCGGCGACGTCGCTCGAGCGGTCGGGGTCCCTGTCATCCGGCACGCCCATTCACGGGGCTACGGCGCCGCGCTGATCAGCGGATACCGGTACGCGTTGGCCGGCCGCTGGGAGACCGTCGTCACCTGCGATGGGGACGGGCAGCACCCGCCGGCGGAGATCCCCAGGCTGCTGGAGGGGTCGCGCCAAGCGAGAGCGGACGTGACCATGGGGTCACGCCTGTTGCTCGGCGATGAGACGCCGCTGCCGCCCCTGCGCGGCATCGGAATCTGGCTGTTCTCTGCCATCGCGCGGCGCATGACGGGGGTGCACGTCCGCGACGTCACGAGCGGCTTCACGGCGCTCAACCGCGACGCCGTCGCGTTTTTGGCAGAGGTCACGCCGGACGACTTCCCCGACGCCAACGTGGTGGTCCAGCTGCTGCGGGCCGGCTTCACCATTCATGAAGTTCCGGTGCGCATGCGCCGGCGCCGGTTCGGCACATCCATGAACTCTGGCCTCAAGCCCCTGTGGTACGTGGCGCGCATGTCCTACTACATGGTCAAGGTCCAGCTCGAGGCCCCCCGGGCGCGGCCCGTCGCCTCGCCCCAAGAGGGCGCCGAAGCAGACGCCCTGCGGGTCGTCGGGGCGGGTAGAGGGTGAGGGTCGTCTTCGCAGCGCTCGGTCGCGAGCAGTTGGGGATCTCCATCCTCTCGGCGATTCTTCGCGACGCCGGCCACGAGACCTTCGTGGCCTTCGATCCTGCGCTCTTCGACGATCGCTATTTCTTCGCCATGCCGCAGGTCGCGCGTTGGTTTGACCGACGCGACGCCCTCATCGACGAGATCGTCGCGATGAAGCCGGACCTCCTGGCGTTCAGCCTGCTGACGCCCATGTACCAATGGTCCGTGGATGTCGCGCTTCGCGTGAAGGCCCGCACCGGGGTGCCGGTCATCGTCGGCGGCGTCCACGCCTCGGCGGTGCCTGACCGATGCCTGGAGCAAGAAGCGTTCGACTACGTCTGCGTCGGCGAGGGCGAGGTGGCGCTGCTGGAGCTGTGCGACGCCCTGGAGGCCTCCGGCGGGGGAACGCCGGCGCGGGCGATAGACAACCTGCTGTGGCTCGGCGACGACGGCCGGGTGGTCCGAGGCCCTGTGCGGCCGTTCGTGCAGGACCTGGACGGGCTCCCCTTCCCCGACAAGGCGCTGTGGGAGGACCACTGTCGGATCGGCGACAACTACTACATCATCGCCGGTCGAGGCTGCCCCTATCGCTGCACCTTCTGCTTCAACAACTACTTCGCCAACCTGCCCACCGGACGACGGGGGCGCTACACGCGGCGGCGCTCGGTCGGCGATGTGCTGGCAGAGCTCCGCTGGGCAAAGGAGCGCTACGACCTCAAACACGTGGAGTTCGTCGACGACATCTTCACCCTGGACAAGGCCTGGCTCAGGGAGTTTCTGGTCGGCTACAAGCGCGACATCGACGTGCCGTTCACCTGCCTGGTGCACCCTCGCTTCATCGACCGGGAGATGGCGTCCTGGCTCGTCGACGCCGGCTGCGAGCGGGTGCAGATGGGGATCCAGTCGGTGGACGAGGAGTACAAGCGGCGCCACCTCAAGCGGGTCGAGAAGGAACGGCATCTGGAGCGCGCGCTGGCGGCGATGAGCGAGGCCGGGCTTCGGATGAAGCTGGATCACATGTTCGGCCTGCCGGGAGAGCCGGTGAGCGCCCAGGCTGGGGCCGTCGAGCTGTTCCGTCGATACACGCCCGACAGGATCAACACCTACTGGCTCAGCTACCTGCCGGGCACCGAGATGTTGACCCGGGCGGTGGACGAAGGCCGCCTGAGCGACGACCAGGTGGAGGCCATCCTCGATGGTCGGGGCCGCATCTTCCACCACCACAACGACGCGGAGGTGCACGCCGGGATGGATCTCTACCGGCGCGTCGACCTGCTGTTCCGGTTGATGCCGCTGCTGCCCGACGGGCTCAAGCGGCGGCTGCGCCCCGAGCAGATGCCGCTGCTGCCGGAGCCGTTGGAGCGCGCGGTCGGCGTCGCCATCGACCTCACGGCGGCGATGGTGCAGCGCGACATGGAGACGGGGGTGTACGTGAGGCACTACGCGCACCACCTCGCGAAGTGGGCGCGGGGCCTCCTGGGGGGCCGCCGGGCGGGCGCCGGGAGTGGCCCGCGGCGAGGCG
>JAAZYN010000851.1 GCA_014239625.1 Myxococcales bacterium
CCGCCGAATTCGCGAAGACAAGCGGGTCAAGGCTCTGGTCGTCCGGATCGACAGCCCTGGGGGTTCGGCGCTGGCGAGCGACATCATCTGGCAAGAGCTCGCGCGGTTGAAGAAACGCATGCCGGTGGTGGCGTCGATGGGCAACTACGCGGCCTCGGGCGGGTACTACATCGCGAGCGCGGCGCACGCGATCGTGGCTGAGCCGGGTACCGTCACTGGAAGCATCGGCGTCTTTGGCGGGAAAATGGTGCTAGGCGGCGCGATGCGCTCTATCGGTGTGAACACGGTGGTCATCCAGCGCGGCAAGAACGCGGGGCTGTTCTCCTCGAGCCAGCGCTTCAACGACAGCGAGCGGGGCGTCCTCGTTCAGCACATGCAGCGGACCTACGAGACCTTCGTCAACCGAGTCGCGCGGGGGCGTCGTATGTCCTACGACGCGGTACACAAGGTCGCGCAGGGACGTGTCTGGAGCGGATCGGATGCCAAATCCGCTGGCCTGGTCGATCACCTGGGAGGCATCGGCCGCGCCCTCGAGGTCGCCTTCAAGCGAGCCAAGACATCCTCCGCCAAAGCCAAGGTCGTGCATTACCCAGAGCCCAAGTCGGTGATGGACATGTTGCAAGAGGACCGGATGGAGCTGTCTTTGGAACGGCTGATCGGATCGGCGCTGGACAACTGGCTCGGCGGGAAGGTAGCCGGGTGGGGAGGCCAGATGGTCGAGCATGCCAAAGTGGTGCAGCAGCTGATCGCCGGTGAGGTGGTCGTGGCGATGATGCCTTTTGCCCTTACGATCGAGTAACTGTTGAGCGAGTGTCTGTGACCGACAGCTTCTGCGCCGCCAACGCGGTCACCCGCGGAGAGAGCATGGTGGGCACCGGTATCGACGGGGTCCGCTTCCTGGTGTGTCTCGAGTTCCAACGCGCCTGGCCCAAAAAGATCCTCAGCGGAGCAGACCTCGCCGAGCCTGTCGTGCGACAGCTCGCCGCCCTCGACCAGCGCGACGACACCCGTGTCCAGTATCTGCGCCGTGCCGATCGAGAGGTGGGGAGCGTGGTCTTGCTGGTCGCCGACATGCGTGCCGCGACGGTGCGCCGTTGGAACCTCGGATCGCACCAGGCTATGACCGCCGTCGACTGGAGCGCGCTCGATCGGGGCGTGCTTCCCGGGGGCGGCCAGCCGGTGACCCAGCCGGTGGTGCTGGTGTGCACTCACGGCAAGCGCGACGCTTGTTGCGCCAAATGGGGCGTGCCCTTTTGGAGGGCCCTGTTGGCCCGAGAGTCCGGGTCCCGAGTTCAGATGTGGCAGACCAGCCATCTGGGAGGACACCGCTTCGCCGCGACGGCGTTGGTGTTGCCGCATGGCTTTCACTACGGGCGCCTGGAGCCTGACGAGGCCGAGGCGTTCGTCGAGGCCCTCGCCGCCGGGCGAGTCTACGACGTCGACAAGCTGCGTGGACGCGCCGCCTGGTCGCGCCCGGCGCAGGCCGCCGAGATCTTCTCACGGCAGGGCAGGGCGCTGCGGGCCGAGGACGTCGTGGTCGCCGCCGTCGACGCGATGGACGTCGGCGAGCAGGGGGGCTGGCGGGTCGCCCTCGACGTCCTCGGGCAGCGGGAGACGTGGCATATCGTCCGCCACGTCGACCCGGGCGTCGTGCGTCCGCCGAGCTGCGGCAAGGTCGCCGAGCCCCTGGGCCGCTTCCTCGTGTTGGCCTGACCCGTCGGGGTCGCCGCGCGGGCCTTCCCGGCGCAGCGCAGAGCTTGGACCTTTTACGAACTCGGGCCTCTAGGAAAGCAGCGGAAGACCGGCGATGGTCATCCTCGAACCGACCTCCTGCGGGTCGTCGCGTGCACCCACGAGGGGCGCGCGGGGGCGAGCCGCGGCGCTCTCACCCGCAGCTGGCTGCGCCGGCACATCGGCTGGGGCGCAAGAGCCCTCGATGACGCGGCGGGACGTCCCGCGCAGCCCACTCGGCCAACAGCACCCTCACGCTGGGCGTCCGTCGATGAGCAGGGGGACCCCAGCGCCCCGGGCATGGGCCAGGGCTCGGCGACGCTCTTGCTCGGAGAGCCCGCCGCCGAGCGGGCCGGCCTTGCCAGCCAGCTGAAACGGGTGATAGCCGAGCATGAGGTTCAGCGGCGCTGTGGGCCAGCGTTGGGCGAGGTGGTCGACCACGGGGATGGTGCAGCAGTCGACGTGTCCCGGCATCACGAGGTGGCTGACGAGCAGGTTGGCTCGGCTCGCCACGCCGACCTGGATGAGCGGG
>JAAZYN010000852.1 GCA_014239625.1 Myxococcales bacterium
ACGGTGGGCGCGGGCACAGCGGGAGTGACGCGACGCGGTACTCCTCGGGGGGCGACGGCGGCGATGGCGGCGACGGCGGCGCGGGCGGCCGAGGTACTGACGGCGCCGCGGGAGGCAACGGGGGCCGAATCACCCTCCGGGTCAGCGAGGACGACACCTACCTGTTGATGGCCGTGGACAGCGCGGAGGCCCCCCCGCGCCTGGTCCTTGGCGGCTCCGGCGGGACCAGCGGAGCCCACGGCCGAGGGGGCTCGGGCGGGACGGGCGGCTCGGGCGGCTCGTCGTACAGCTGGACGGAGACCGACTACCGCACCGAGAGCTACACCGACGCCAGCGGCAACACCGACACCCGCCAGGTCGCCACCACCATCCACCACTCCAACCCGGGCGGCAGCAGCGGCTGGTCCGGCTCATCCGGGACGACGCCCACCTTCCCGCTGCGCGACGGCGACGACGGCCCCAGCGGCGTCTTCCAGATCCTCGTGGCGACGCAGGCTGACGGTGAGGTCCGCTACGACCGCCGTTTTGATCTCCGGTTGCTCGACTTCGACGTGGGCGAAGAGGACACCCCGGACGCCGACGGCGTCTTCGAGTTCGGCGAGGTCGTCGTCGTCTCCAACCTGACCATCCAGAACGTCGGGGGCATGCCGACGCCGCCGAATCAGCGCGTCCGCCTGCAGCTGTGGGACGGCACCTGGATCGCGCCGCTCGCCGACACGCTCCACATCACCGAGGCCCTCGAGCCGAACCAGACCGTGAACGTCCCGGGGGGGCTCCGTTTCCGAATCCGGCCTCCGCAACAGGCGCCCGTCGGAGACCCCAGGGTCGAGCGCGAAGATATCCGACCCGCGGCCATCCAGCTCGGCGAGGAGCGCGACGAGCGAGCCGCCTTCAGGCGGTACTATAAGGGCTTCACCTTCACCAAAGAGCTGGTAGCCCAATACCCGGTCCGCAACACGAGCGGCGTGATCGGCTTGCGTTCGCTGGCCCCCGGTGAGCGAACGCACGTGCGGTTCACCCTCGAGAACATCTCGAGCAAGGCGCTCGGCGCCGCGTCGGAGCGCGGGCGTGAGCTCCTGGTGCAGTTCCACTGGATCGACGGCGATCTCCGAGCGCGCGAGCTGCGGTTTGAAGTGGGCGGCCAGGCCGTCGCCCTGGATGGTTCGCGCCGCGGCTTGGCCGGGCACGTCGTCGCCGTCGACCTGCTGGGCCCGCGGCAGAGCGTCACCATCGAGGCCACCTTGGGCCTCCTCCCCGACGCCGTGCTCTACCGCTCGGCGACGCTTCACGCCACCATCCATCTCAGCGAAGCGGGAACGGGAGACCGCGTCGCTGTCCAGCACCGCGAGCTGACGATCCGCGTGGAGCCGGCCTTCAGCTTCGACATGGCGTCCGAGGTCGTCTTCGTCACTCAAAACGCGACCA
The DNA here is from genome assembly GCA_014239625.1 of Myxococcales bacterium. GTDB lineage: Bacteria > Myxococcota_A > UBA9042 > PHBI01 > JAAZYN01 > JAAZYN01. The sequence goes on from JAAZYN010000852.1 coordinate 1,426, forward strand.
CTCGAGAGGGTTACCTGTCGTGGCGGGCGCTGTGCGAAGAACACCTCGGCCTCAGCGCCGACTTCTGGAGCATCTCGCGCTACGGCCACTTCGCGCTCCGCAAGGAGCTCGAGGATGGAACGAACCTCCGGGCCCACATCGAAGACCGGGTCGTGGTGGTGCTCAACCAACCCTTCAACCCCAAGGGCAACGAGGAGACCGATCTACCGACCGAGTACCTGGAGGGCCGCGACTTCCGAGAAGGCGCGACGGCCTTCAACACGCACTACCTCATGGTCGGCCCGCGGGACGGCTTTCACATGGGTCAGCTCCTGGAGCCCACGGAGGCCGAGGAGGTGCTGGCGGACGCGTACCCCGACGTCGAGTCGTTCATCCGCACCATCGCGGCCAGCGGCGGCCCGCTGACCCAGGAGACCTTCAAAGACGACCTCTGCGCCCACGTCGACCGGGTGCCCCTGGTGGGGTGGACCTGGCCGTTCACGACGCCCCATCTCGGGCACCTCGAGGAGGCCGCCGAGGAGCTACAGCGAGCGCTGGTCGAGGCCCAACCGAACCGTCGCTACGTCGTGATCCGCCCCGACCACGTCGCCGAGCCGAAGAAGGTCGGGCGGACCTGGTTCGGCTTCCCCGAGTGGGAGCTGGGGGTGGGGCAGGTCAGGCGCACCCTCAACGTGGAGACCAGCTCGGCCCTGGTGCTCACGGCGCCCGACGACCAGCTCCATGACCACGCCTTCATCACCGACGCGACGACCCGTTTTGCGATCATGTTGTCGCTGTCGTTTGACGTGAAGCTCGAGCGACTCCACTGGTTCATCAACCGCAGCCGGCCGCTGTCG
>JAAZYN010000853.1 GCA_014239625.1 Myxococcales bacterium
TAAAACAACTTCAAGCACCTGCTGATGTCACTGTTCCCTCCGATCAAAAAAGAAAAAGATCAACGCTGGCTAAACAAAACCTCCAAAACCTCTGACCCAGGTTATCGAATCCCGAACCGAGGGTCGTTTAACCCGAAGACACCATCTGTTCGGGCTAACCATTCGAAACTTCCCTCGGTACGGGTGTGCAGGTGTGTGGTGTGACGGGTGTGCGGTGTGCCTGGTGCTCGGGTGCGCCTAATCGGGTGAGAAGTGCGCAGTAAAGGTCACCGTGACGTCCTTGCCGTCGCCTGGCCTCGGGAACTTCCAGCGCCTGCTGTGCTTCAACACGCAGGCCTCCATCGCCTCGCTCTGGAGCGTTCGATGACGCACCGTGGTGCTCGACACCCTTCCGCGCTCGTCGATCACGAAGCGGAGCGTCACTTTACCTTCGAGCGCCGGATCCTCGTGCCGCGCGGTCTGGTAGCACGTCTTGAGATAGACCCCATGCGCCCGGAGGATCCGCTGGAGAATCTCCTCGTCAATGCCGTTCACCGCGGGCGGCTTGCCCTGTGAAACCCGAGGCGGGGCGCTCGTCCCGGCGCTCCCCCTTGCTCCCGATCCGTGCGTCGCCGACGTCAACGTGATCCTGTGAGAGATCGTGAAGGCGCGTTGCTGGGACCCCACCGGAGCCGAAGACGAATCTTCCGCGGCCGCGGGAGGCGGGGTCAACCCGGGGTCCCTGGCCCCCTCAGCCCCCGGGTTCCCCTCCTTGTCCGGGTTCCGTGGCGCACGGGCAGCCGCAGCCTCCGCAGCCTCCGCAGCCGGGGCTGGCGTGGGGCGGTCACCCGCCGGGGTCTCGACGGCGCTGTCCTTGTGGAGAACCGTCTCCGGGTCTCCATCCGAGGTGTCATCGGAGGCGTCCGCGGCGACCCTCTCCACGGGCGGCACGCTCGCGGGTGCCGGCGGTGGAGCCTCGTCGCATCCGAGCGCGAGGGCAGTGTGGAGGGCCCACGTAGCGACAACACCCACGCGCGCCCGCGTTGAAACGCCGTTGGAAACGAGACAGGAAGGAAGGATAGAACGAGAGATGATCATGGATCGAATGCCGTCGAGTGTGCCATCAACGGCCGGGGACCGTGAATGTTCTTGGACCGTCTCGGCGTGACATCCCGTCAGAACCTGACCACCTGCCACGGCCCGGCACCCAGGTCGCATTTGCCCGCTCGATGGACATCCACAGATGCACCGTCGATGCTAGAGCAAGACAATGCGCACCCACACCATGCTCAAGCTCTCCCTCGAGGCGTTCATCGCCGCCCTCGCCTGAGCGACCGCGGGTCACAACAACGCGGGCATCATACGTCGATACGATGACGGCGGCTCGGCAGCTCGGCGGCACGCGCAGGACCGACGGCTGCAGTGCGGCCCAGGCCACTACGCCAGCGGGCGTTTGAAGCAGATGAGCCTGTCGTTAGTGGGTCCTTCTCCGGCTCCCGAAGCCAGTTCCCACCCCTCGAGACCGTACGCTTGCATCTCCGGTAGATTCACGGTCCTGACGCGAGACCCTATCTGCGAGAGACACGAATACTCCCACTTTTGCGGGTTCGTATCGGCGTGGGCGGGCGGCACGATCAGGGGCTGCGCCACCAAAATGGAGCATGCGCCGGCCAAAAATGCGCTCAGGACCATCAGGCTTATGTTGATCTGTTTCACCATGCACGCACGCTACCACGACAGCGACGCAGCCTCCGTTTGAGGGGATGCGACGTGGAGCAGATTTCAGAACAGGCGCGCGTCGCCCGAGGGATCTCCCGCCCTACAAATCCCCGAACCCCGCCAACCAGTCCAACGATGGATCGAGCGACCACGCGCCAGTATTCGCCGCATAGTTCGCATCGAAGTTGGGGCCGCAGATGCCGGTGTAGGTGAAGCAGTGGGGGGCGCTGCCGTCGTCGGTCTCGCTGGCCTGCACAATGTAGTAGCCGCTGCCGTCGCCGCCGATGCAGTCAAAGGCGGTCGCCCCGCAGTCGCTGCCGGTGATGAGTTCTTGCTGCGCGCGGATCCCCGGGCGGTTGCACGACACGCCGTCGGGATCGCAGCCAAAGTACTCGTCGCTGTCGCCCACGACGGAGCGGATGGCCGAGGTGGGCAGCGCCAGCGTCGACTGGGACAGGCAGGCCGACATGTCGTTGGTGTCGGTGGCCTGGGTGCCCCCGCCGATCTGGAAGGTGGCGCGCACCCGGCTGTCGTAGTTGCCGGCGATGGCCGCGAGGTGGGC
>JAAZYN010000854.1 GCA_014239625.1 Myxococcales bacterium
GGAACGGCGTGGTGCAGCACCGATACACCGGACCGTCGAGGGAGGCACTGGCCGCTCGTCACGCCGACTCTGCGCTCCGGGCGACGCTGAGGATCGTTACAATCGGCGGGCTCCGATTCGGTTGACACCTTGATGAGGCCTTGGTCGGGGAGCATAATTTGATCATGTTCAAGCCCCTGGTATCAGGTGTCCTGGCGGCGATCATGGCGACGTGGTGTGCACCAGAGATTCGCGCCTCGGAGGCTCGGCGGGGAGCTCCCGACGGGCCGGTGGCCAAGCGCGTGAACGTGTCGGTCAAGGACGCGGATGTCCGGGATGTGTTGACGTTTCTCGCCCGTGAGGCGCGGTCGAACCTGGTCATGAGCCCGGGCGTGCGCGGCACGGTCACCCTGTATCTGCAGGACGTCTCTGTGACCGCAGCCTTCGCCTCGGTGGTGAAGGTTCATGGCCTGGACATGAGCCGTGAGGGCACGGTCATGATCGTCATGACCCGAAAAGAGATGCTCGACTATCTCGCTCATCGCCGCTGGGGGAGTCGTCGATGACCGAGGCCGCCGACAGGAGCGTGTCTCGGCCCGTGACGCCGAGCGAGCCGGGGGCGACGCTCGTGCGCGTGTCCGAGCGCAGCGATCTGGACGACCTCGAGTTCCGCGCGATGTACCGCAAGGACGACATCGAGGTCGTCACCGGCGACGACTGGACGCTGATCCTCACGCGCTACCAGGCGCGGCGCCTACCCAACGCCACGCGAGACGACCAGCCGCTGTGGGGGGAGCCGGTCCTGCTGGTGCACGGGTTCAGCCAGAACCGCCACGCCTGGACCTCGGGGGACTTCGTCAAGCGCTTGCTTTGGCTGGGGCTGGACGTGTTTATCTTGGAGCTGCGGGGGCACGGCAAGTCGAGCCGACGGCTGCAGCGCACCATGCATCGTGAACACGGCACGCCCATTCCGGCCGATCTGGACTACGGATGGGACTTCGCCGACTACATGCTCTACGACGTCCCGGCTGCCATCGAGGCGATCAAGGCCGTCACGGGGGCAGCGGGCGTGCACTACTGCGGGCACTCCATGGGGGGCTTGCTGGGCTACGCGGCGGCCGCCCAGCGCGACGATTTGCTGACGTTGACGACGATCGGCAGCCCCATCAGTGTGGCGTCCGAGTCGCTGCCGCTGCAGGTGTTGAGTTACGCGGAGCCTCTGATTGACGCCGCGCAGAACGCGGTGCGTGGCCTCGAGCGTGTGCGGCGGGCGGTCGCCCACAACACGGGGCGCTGGAATCGGCGCCTGCTGCATCAGGCTGCCCCCGTCAGCGTGCTGCTTGGTTCATGGTACCGCTCCGTGGCCGTCGCTCACGAGGCGGTCCCGTCGGTGCTCCCCAACATGCTGCGGCTGTCCAACCCGCGCCGGGCCGATTTCGACAAGGTGTCCTTTTTGTTGGCGCAGCCGGACAACGAGCCGGTCCAGGTGTTGAAGACGTTCATGCGCTGGATACGGCGGCGGGAGTTGATCTGCTACCGCACCGGGTTCGACATTCAGAAGTCTCTGGAGACCGACGTCACGCTCCCGCTGTTGATCTGCTACGGCGACGACGACCCCCTGGCGGGTGCGCGAAGCACCCGACCAGCCTACCTGAAGGCCGCGTCGAAGTTCCGAATCTACCAACGACTCCGTCACAACTCTCACGTCGACATCACCATGGGGCACGACACCGGGATCATCGTGCGCCAACTGGAACGACTCATCCTTCACTGGCGTTCGAAGGAGGGCTCGAGCGCCGCGGTCACTCGCTGACCCGAGACCGCTCCCGCCAAGGCGGGCTGGAGGTCGCGAGGGAGCCGGTCGACGGGCCATCATCGGCATCCGATGGCGGTGTCCGCCGCGCGACCGGCGATCGCCGTGCAGCGGTCGAGGTGCTGACGTCCCCGGTCCGAGACCTCACGCTTGAAACCGGCCGCCGGCGGTACTCAAGCAGCCCGAAGCCTGCTACGGTGCTGTCCCAATATTCAGCCGGCCGGAGTCAGCATGTCCGAAGACTCGAGCACACCAGCGCCGCGGCCGCGCAGGGGCGTCGGGGTGCGCATGAAGACCGCCGCGCCGGGCTTCGCCCCGGCACCGGAGTCGCCCTCCGCGCGGCCAGGCGCAGCCAGCGACGCGCCCTCAGCCAGGGCCGCCTTCACCGCGGCGATCCAGCCCCTCCTGGACGCGCTCCACTACGAGCTCAACAACGGCAAGAAGGACGCCAAGCGCGTGGCCC
>JAAZYN010000855.1 GCA_014239625.1 Myxococcales bacterium
GTTCGTACCACCTACTCCTCCTCGGTTTCGCTCGAACTCTGGTGAGAAATGCGGGCTAGGAGCCTGTCGCGCATAGAATCCGCGGTCGAGGGCGCCCGCCGGAATTCGGGCGGGGCGTGCAGGGGGTGGGCTTCGATGGAGGTCGGCGCAGAGGCGCCTTGCGGGCTCAAAGCAGCGGAACGCCCAATAACGCTTTGCGCTGGATCGCGCTGATCCGCGCGGCGAGATCTGCGTTGGCGATGCCTATGAAGCGCTCATGGACCACCAGAGTGTCGCGGTCCTCGATGGCCAACTCCAGGGTCCCCTCGTCAGGCGCAGCGGCGCCGTCGAGCTGGCTCCACGTGATGACCGTGTCGTGGCCGGCGCTGTCGTGGAAGAGGACGCCGTCGGTTCTGACCGTCAGATAGACGTCGTGTTTCAGGAACTTGAGGACGCCCCAGGCCGCCAGGCCAGGTCCGATGATGGCGAAAACGGTGCCTGCGGAGACGAAGAGCACCGAGGCGGTCCCCTCGCGGTACAGCACCCCCGCTCCGATCATGAGCGCCGCGGTCAGGACGATGAGTGAGCAGGGCACCACGACTCGCAGCATCTGGCGCGTCATGACGGGTCGGTACCACTCGATGTTTCGAGGCATGGCGAACACTAGCATGGGTCGCAGCGGCGGACGTAGGCCCGAGTCAGCGGTCCTGCGGTGCGAAGGCCCTTCGCGTGCTCGCTCGGCCGAGGGGACGAAAATGTGCCCCAACGGATTCAACCCAGTGGCGTATGGTGTAACATGACGCGGTGTCCGGTCTTCCAGACAAAGGTGCGCTCATCGATGACCGTTTCCTCGTTGGGCTTACGCTCGGCCGCGGAAGCTTTGGCGTCGTCAAGAGCGCCGTCGATCAACGCGACGGCAGCATGGTCGCGCTCAAGATGCTTACCCCCGAAGCCTTTGGCGATTCGGAGCTCGTGGCGCGCTTCGAGCGGGAGGCCGAGATCTGCTCGGTGCTGACGCACCCCAACACCGTTCGGCTCATTCACTTCGGCCACATCGAACAAGCTCGCCGGGCTCCGGACATCCCATACATGGCGATGGAGATGGTGCGTGGGTTACCGCTTGGTGGGCTGGTGAAGCTGCGCAAGCGTCTCCAGGTCGAGGAGACCTCGCACGTGGTGGCGAAGCTCCTGGACTCGTTACACGACGCCCACATGAACGGGATCGTGCATCGTGATCTCAAGCCCAACAACATCTTGATCGAGGCGCCAAGCGACTCCTGGACCGAGCCGAAGGAGGGCAAGGACCTGTTCTCTCGCCTGGGCATCCCCAACTCCAAGAGCCCGATATGGCAGGACCTGTCTCAGCTGACGGTGAAGGTCGTGGACTTTGGTCTGGGCAAGCTCTTGGAGATCGGCGATCGACAGGTCAGGCGTTTGACCCGCGCGGGGGTGGGCGCCGGCACCGCCGAGTACATGAGCCCGGAGCAGGTCCGAGGTGAGAGCGACATCGATCACCGCGCCGACATCTACGGCGTCGCGATGCTGATCTATCGCCTGGTCACCGGCGAGGCCTGTTTCGACGGCTCCAGCACCTACGACCTCGCCATCAAGCACCTCTCCCATGCGCCGCCCGCGCTCCCGGGTGAGCTCGTCGACCATCCCCTCAACCTCATCTTCACCAAAGCCAGCGCAAAGGACCGTGAGGACCGCTACGCCACCGTCGAGGAGATGGCGTGGGAGCTGCGAAAGGCCGTGGATGAAGACTACCTCGCGGTCCAGGCGCTGCTGGCGTCGGGGATGGCCGCGACCCCCGACTTCGAAGCCCCGCCTGAAGCCCGAAGCCCCGCATCAACGGCGACCGGGGCGGCGGAACCAGCCGCCGAGCCGTCCGAGCCGTCCGAGCCCAAGCCCGAAAAAAAGAGCCTGCTGTCGCGCCTCTTCAAACGCTGACTCCGCGGGTCTGGCGAGACCTGTCTTGACGGGGCGTTATCCGCGATCTCGTCCACAGGAGAGAAGGGCGACCACCATCTTCGCGGCGTCGCATCATGGGGCGCGCCGATCGTCATGGGGCGGCGGCGTCCATCGGGCCGCGACGGCGGAGCGAACGACCCCAGCCGTGGTACGCCTCCAGTAAGGCGCCGCGGGTCCGCCGGGCGAGTTGGCCGGCGCAGACGTCAACGCCGCGCGCGCGGCGTCGGCGCGAGAGCCACCGCGGGCTCGACGCGCGTCCGCCGAACCATGGGCGTGCCCGGCGGCAGCGATAAGGTCCACTTGC
>JAAZYN010000856.1:0-231 GCA_014239625.1 Myxococcales bacterium
CGTCTGTCCGACCTTCGCCGCAGGCGCCAACACCATAATGAGCGACGGGCGGCAGCGCGATTTCCTGCTCTATCCGGCGTCCAACCCGGCGGGCGGGCCGCTTCTCTTCGTGTGGCATCCACTCGGCGGTGACGCCGCGTATATGGCCAACGCCTTCAGTGTTCAGAGCTACGCGGCGTCCTACAACGCGACCATCGTGGTGCCCGACAGCTGCGGCAACTCCGGGTTGGG
>JAAZYN010000856.1:241-2252 GCA_014239625.1 Myxococcales bacterium
CTCGGGCTGACGCGTGTCGGGTCGTCCGGCACCGCTATTTTTTTAGCTGGCGCAAGCGTTGGCATGCCTCGACGAGCAGTACGATATCGACAACCGTCGGGTGTCGACCACCGGGTTCTCCGCCGGCAGCCTGTGGAGCACCTACCTGCTCGTCCAACGGGCGGACTATCTGGCCGCGGCCGCCATCTTCAGCGGCGGGACCGGAGTCCTGACGGGCTACGCTACGCCGGCCTACAAGACGCCGACGCTGCTGGTGCACGGAGGCTCTTCCGACGTCTTCGGGGGCTTCGTGTTCTTCGACCAGCGCACCGAAGACCTCTACGCCAACCTCCAGAGCGATGGCCACTACGTCGTCATCTGCCGTCACACCGGGGGCCACACCATGCCCGCCGGGGGCACGACCTTCGGCATGGAGTGGCTCTTCTCGCATGCCTACGGTGACGGCTCTTCGCCCTACGAGGAGAGCGGCCCGACAGGTGTCTTTCCCGACTTCTGCACGTTCCCCTGAGGGAGCCCGTCGGGTGACGGCTGCGTGTGCTCGAGCCCCATGCCTCATAGCCTCTCGAGCCACACCACGGAGGCGTAGCCCCGATCGGCGTGACACGGACTGGCGGCTGGTGCCGTCGGTTGCGACAACGGCGAGCCAGACGCATGGAGGTCGCGCCTGGCAGCGCGGCAGATCCGCCGGTCGCCGTAACAGGACCGTGAAACATCGGGGCCAGCGCGGCCATCACTCCGACGCTCCATCCGCTCGAGGTGTGGTAGACAGCCTCAGCCTCGACGGTTCCTTCAGCGACACAAGACGACCATGACCACCTACGCAGCTTCGCTGTCCGACATCCGCGCAGCCGCAGAGCGCATCGCGCCATACGCTCACCGCACGCCGATCATGACGAGCGCTGCGATCAGCGAGCTGGCCGGCTGCGAGCTGTTCTTCAAATGCGAGAACCTCCAGAAGGTCGGCGCCTTCAAGTTCCGTGGTGCGCTGAACGCGATCGCGTCGCTGAGCGACGTTGACGCCTCACGGGGCGTCGTCACCCACTCCTCGGGCAACCATGCCCAGGCTGTAGCGCTGGCGGCCAGGCTCCGCGGTGTCCCCGCGACGATCGTGATGCCCACCTCGGCGCCGGCGATAAAAAAGCGGGCGGTGCTCGGTTATGGGGCGACGGTGGTGGACTGTGAACCCACCCTGGCGGCCCGCGAGACCACGACCGCGGCGGTCATCGAGCAGACCGGCGCGACCCTGGTCCACGCCTACGACAACGACCACGTCATCGCGGGCCAAGGGACGGTGGCGTTGGAGCTGGTGGAGCAAGTGCCCGGGCTGGACGCTGTCGTCGCCCCGGTGGGCGGCGGGGGCCTGCTGTCGGGGATCGCGTTGGCGGTCCGGGGGGTGTCTCCACAGACCGTGGTCTTCGGGGCAGAGCCCGTCGGGGCAGACGACGCCTTTCGCAGTAAGGACAGCGGACAACGCGTCGTGGACCATACGCCAGACACCATCGCAGACGGTCTGCTGACGACCCTGGGTGAACGAAACTGGCCCGTGGTCCGGGACCTGGTCGAGGAGATCGTGTTGGTGGATGACGACCAGATCCGAGCCGCCATGCGATTGATCTGGGAGCGGATGAAGCTGATCGTGGAGCCCAGCGCCGCCACCGGGCTCGCCGCTGCACGCACTCCAGGCTTCCGCGCCCATGGCTTCGGTCGGATAGGGGTCGTGCTCACCGGCGGAAATCTCGACCTGGACCCGATGTTCCGGTGACAGAGGCTCACTAGTAGCTCGGCGCCCGCTTGTCCCAGGGCTGTGGCGAACTTCTTGGAGTGCTCCTCAAGGTCCTTAAGCGTCTTGGCATCGTACGCAGCCCGCTCGAGCGCGCCCCACGCATCTATGAAGTCCCAGATGGTGTCGACAACCTGCAGGTTCTGTAAGCGAACTTCCCACACGGGACACTGGCACTAGCCCGCATTTCTCACCAGAGTTCGAGCGAAACCGAGGAGGGGTAGGTGATAC
>JAAZYN010000857.1 GCA_014239625.1 Myxococcales bacterium
CAGAGCACGGAGGTCAGTGACACCATGGTGACCGCCGCCTCTTTCTTGACGAGCTTGCCGCCGGCGCGCCTCGCCGCTTCCGACTTCCCCCGGTTCATCACCCGGGCTCTGAACCGCTGTGTGGCAGACGAGCTGCCGCAGCTGCTGTCGCTGCTGGAAGCTCAGACCCTCTCTGGCTACCCTCCGACGGCGGCGCCTGCGCTGCGACTTGTGGTGCAAGCCCTGAGGGAACAGGGCCTCGACCCGACGGAGCTGGAGCCGATCGCGGTGAGCCGCCTGATGAGTCGCCGACAGTGGCTTGAAGCCGCAGACGACGCGATCGGCCTTCAACGCATCCCGCTCCGCCCTGGCGAACCGTTGGGCGTAGGGTTGACCGACCTGGGCCAAGAACACGTGCGACGAGTCCCCGGCCAGGGCCCCGAGCACTATCTGATCACCGCCGCCCAGCTGGTGAAGCTGGCAGGGTTGGGCTGGTCCCACCTGGAAGGGCTCGTGGTGGCTCGGCCCATGGGCTCCGACGAGGCTGAGGCGCTGCGCACCACCTGGTCGGTGATCGAAGAGCGCTTCGGCTTCTTCGAGGCCCCCGACGCTTTACCCTGGCAGGCCGAGCTGGCGCGGATCGCCGAGCGCAATAACCTCGAGGCGGACACCTGCCGAGAGACCCTTCAGGCGATGAGCGTCGACGCGCGCCGCAGGCTGTGGCGGGTGCTGCTCGACCACCTGAGGGACGGGGAGCTGGACGACGCTCATCGCCCCAACATGCGGTCGCTGGGGGAGCGTCTGCGGGGGGCCGATCTGTCGCTGCTCGGCGCGCGCCTGGACCATGTGCTGGCGCTCGCGCGCTCGGCGTACGCGAGCTGCCGCTTGGACCCGGCCGTCGCGCAGGGGTTGTGCCCCTGCCGTGGAGGAGACCTGGCACTCTACGCGGGCTGGGTCGAGGTCCCGGAGGCATCGCGCCAGCGCCTGCTGAAGATGACACCCCAGCTGGTGGAGTACCAGCTCCAACGACTGGCGGAGGTGGAAAACCACGGCGCCGACCTGCCCTTCTCGGCGGAGCTGCGACGCGACCTGCGCGGGCTGCGGGACACTTGCCTGAAGCGCCGCTACGCCCGGGACAGCAGCGGTATCGTCGGCGTCGATCCGCTCCTGCTGGCCGAGGAGCGACTGCGCGGCGGACACGACCGGGGCGCCATCGTGCGCGATCTGACCGAGCTGGCCCGTCGCGTCCGGATGGCTGCGTCGGAGGTGCCAACGGCCGATGGCCACGAGCCGGCGGCGACCGACAAAGCGCCTATTCGGTTGCTCCGACCCGACGGGCTCCGCCCTGCCCCGCCGGTCCGTCCGAAACGCGTCCCCACGCAGGCCCCGCCGAAGGACGACCCCGGCCCGGAGGCACCGGCCAGCTCCGCAGAGTTCCCCGAAGACCCAGCGGCCCAACGAGCGTGGCAGCTGGACATGAGCGCGCCGCCACCCGAACCCCAGCCCCCCCCTGCCCCGCTGAAGACGCCGGCGCCGGTGACCGAACGCCACATCACCTCCATCACCCTACCGCCGCTGCCGAAGCCGCCGCCGTGGCGACGGCCGGTCACCAAGCCGAACATCTCGGCGTCGGACCTGCCGCCGATGCCCGCGTCGCCGCGCTCCGACAGCGAGCCGTCACCCGCCCGCGCGGTCGCTACCAAAGGCCTCGAGCCGATCCTGAAGCCACCGCCGCGGCCCCGCCGCACGCGCCCGATGACGAGCCGAATCATCACCCCGGCCGAGATCGATCGATTCTATCAGCAAGCGTTCCGCGAGCTGGAGGTGTTGGAGCGCGACCTGTTGGAGCGAGGGCCGTGGCCCCAAGCGAAAGAGCGACTAAAGCATCTTCAGGACGAGACCCGGGATCTGGGCGAGGCCGCCGGGCCCGCCGCGCGCAGCGGGGACGAGGACTTCGCGGCGGCGCTCCAGCGGATCCATCTGGTGCAGTCCTATCTGGACCGGGTCAAGCCGCTGTTGCTCACCTCGCGGCCGGCGCCGGAGATCACCCCCGATCCGCCGGCGCGCAAAAAACGCCGCTGGTTCTTTGGCCGCGACGACGACTGACCCGGCTGCCCCTGTAGCCCTGCCCCGGGAGGCGTCCCGATGCAACCGCCGGCCCCGACTTAACGGCGTAAACCCGCCTCTGCGGACAGGTCCTTGCCACCCAGGACACTAGTGTCGTGTCACGTTAGTTCGTGTGATAAATCGGGAGCCGTTTTCGTCGTTG
>JAAZYN010000858.1 GCA_014239625.1 Myxococcales bacterium
CCTGACCCTTCTCGCAGCCCCCGTCGGCGTTCACGCCTTCGGCCCGAAACCCGTGGAGGTAGAGGCGGCGTTTGGCGCCAACATCTGCGTCAAGAACGGACTGGGCGAGTGCACCAACTTCGACGCGCTGATGTACGGCCGGTTGGGCGTACACTATCGCCTCCTCCCGAACATGAGCATCGGCGTGAACGCCGACGGGGGCTGCGAGAAGGGTCAGGAAGACGAGTGAGAACACACTGATTTGGCGCATAGAGACGAGGTTGCCAAGGGTGCGGTCGATTTGCAAGACGGGTCCGCGAGACCGCGTTGACGGATGTTGCCGTTGCCATACATGGCACTTCTGGTATGTTTCACGTGAAACAATCGTTGTAGATCAGGAGTCCGCTACCATCATGGCCCCGACAACAATCATGGCCGTCGCCAATCAAAAAGGCGGCGTGGGTAAGACCACCACGGCCGTCAACCTCGCCGCCTCCCTCGCCGCGTTGGAGAAACGGGTGCTGCTGGTGGACCTCGATCCCCAGGGCAACGCCACGTCGGCATTCGGGTTCGATAAAGCCGAGCTCGTCCGACACATCTATCACTGCCTGGTGGCCGATGTACCGGTCGCCTCCATCCTCCGCCAGACTGAGCTTCACGGCCTGGACGTCGCGCCAGCGAACCCCGACCTCGCGGGCGCCGAGGTGGAGTTGGTGACTGAGTTGGGCAGGGAAGGGCGCCTCGGCGAAGCCTTGGCCCCGGTCGTCGACCGCTACGATTACGTGATCATCGACTGCCCTCCTTCTCTGGGCCTACTGACCCTCAACGCCCTGGCAGCTGCCGACCGCGTGCTCATTCCCCTGCAATGCGAATACTACGCCCTCGAGGGGATCAGCCACCTGTTGTCGACGCTCGACCTCATCACGGCCCGCCTCAACCGCCGTCTCACCATCGACGGCATCGTCCTGACCATGTTCGACCGCCGCAACAAGCTTAGTTTCCAGGTGGAGGCCGAAGTAAACGCGTACTTCGCAGCCCAGGTGTACCAGACCAAAATCCCGCGAAACGTTCGGCTCAGCGAGAGCCCCTCCTTCGGCAAGCCCGCCCTGCTCTACGACATCACGGCGCCCGGCACCAAGGCGTACCTCGACCTGGCCAGCGAGATGCTGTCACGCCACACCGCGAAGCCAGCGATCGCGCCTCCCTCATCGTCCGCTACACCGCCACGCGAGGCCACCGTATGACCAGCCCTGCACCCCCAAAACAACGCGGCCGTAGCGCCCTCGGCAAAGGCCTTGGAGCGCTCATCACGGCCCCCAAATACGCCAACCTGCACGATGACTACTTCATGTGCCGGCTCGAGGTCATCCGGGCCGACCCCCATCAGCCCAGGCAGAGCTTCGATGATGACAAGCTCCGCGAGCTCGTCGCGTCCATCAAGGAGAAGGGGGTCCTGCAGCCTCTCCTGGTCAGAAAAGGCGACCAGGGCTACATCCTCATCGCCGGTGAACGACGGCTGCGCGCCGCAGGCCTCGCCGGTCTCACCGAGGTCCCGGTGGTGCTCAAGGACGTACAGGGCGAGGAGGCCTTCGAGCTCGCCCTGATCGAGAACATCCAGCGCGATGACTTGAACGCCATCGAGGAGGCCCAGGCCTACCAACGACTGCTCGATCGACCTGGAAATACGCAGGAGGTCGTCGCTCGAAAGGTCGGCAAGGACCGCTCCACGGTCTCCAACTCCATACGCCTCCTCCGGCTCCCCAAGCCCTATCAGCGACACGTGGTTGATGGTGCGATGACGTCTGGCCATGCCCGCACCATCCTCAGCGTCGAACCAGCTCTCCAGCCGCAGCTGGTCGAACAGATCCTGCAGGACGACATGTCGGTCCGCGAGGCCGAGCGCGCGGCCAAGCGCCTGAAGAGCAAGGCCGCCGGACCGCGGCGCCAGGCCCGGCGACCGCTCGAACCCTACTTCCAGACCATCGCCGAAGAGCTGACCGAGGCGCTCCGCGCTCCCGTCCTGGTTCAGTCCCGCGGCCGAAAGGGTAAGCTCGTGGTCTCCTTCGAGTCCATCGAAGAGCTGCGGACGCTGCGCGATCGCCTCCTCGCGCCGCCGAGCGCCTGATCACGCGTGGGCGTGGCGCCCTTCACTCCGCATCCGCCGTGCCCCACGGGCAGCCCCCGGCCGACTCGGCAGACCCCTCTACCGGACATGAACCACGCGGGATGGGCCCCCGTTCGCTGAATCCAGAGTACAGCTTCCACG
>JAAZYN010000859.1:0-242 GCA_014239625.1 Myxococcales bacterium
CCCTGTCGACCCTGACGGGGTCTGCTTGGGCGCTTCGTCGTTGTCTGTTCTTCAGGCGCTCACGCCCGCCGGAGCCGAGGGCAGGCCAGGTGTCCTGAGGGGTCGAGCTTGTGTGTTCTGGATCGCCGGGTAACGAGCCATGATGGCGCCGTTGGCCGCGCGCGAGCACGCACCGGGCAGGGCGCCAACCGACTGGCTCGCGCCCATCGCGGCGGCACTGCAGGTTGCCTCCGAGGAGCGGA
>JAAZYN010000859.1:252-2239 GCA_014239625.1 Myxococcales bacterium
GGCGCGTCTCAGAGTTGGTGTGAGGAGATGGCGCCCAGGATCGCGTCAGCGGGCGCCCGGACGATGTGGCTCGTCTCGTCGATGACCCCGCAGCCGTTCTCTCGGCGATCCGAGCCGACGCCGTAGCGGGGACCGCGAGCTCGGTGAAGGGGGCTCGCGGCGCGAGGGATGGGGGGCCTCCCCGGACGCTTCCGGGACCTCGCGCGGCCGATGACGCCGCGGCAGCGTTTCAACTCGCGGGGGTGAAGCGGCCATCGAAGGGGAGCACCACCGGGAGACTCCCCGCCGCCTCGATCTCCTCGACGAAGCCGGGCAGGTCCACCCCGGGGAGCAGCCTCGGCTCCTTGTGGAACGGCGTGAAGAACCAGTCCCAGTGGCAGGCCACCACCCAGCGGGGCTTGAGCATTCCCACCGCGGTCTCGACGTACCCGGGGCGGTAGCGGCGCCCGATGGCGCACAGGCACAGCACGTCACACTCCACGCCCTGGAGCTCGGCCTCGATGAAGTCCGCCGTGTCGACGTGCACGATCCGCCATCCGGCGAGCTCGATGTACCAGTTGAGGACCAGGCCGTGTCGCAGCTCCCGGAAGCGAGGCGGCCAGGATGGTGGCTCCGGGATGTTGCCCGGGAGGGTCACCCGGTTGAAATAGACCCGGCCGTGGCGGGACGGGAGCCCGCGGACGAGGCCGGGGCCGGTGGCGATGTCCTCTCGCCCCTCCGTGGCGACCAGCTGCTCGTCCGGCAGCCCCGCCGCCCGGCCCACGTTGCATGCGTCCACCGAGCCGATCAGCCGGGCCCCCGTGCGCTTGCACAGCGCCGGCGCGTCCATGATGTGGTCGTGGTGTGCGTGGCCGATGATCACGTCGTCGGCTCGCGGGACGACCCGCTCGATGAGCGCCTCGTCGGCGACCAGTCGTCGTGTGGCGGTCTTCCACAAGCCCGGCCGGGTGAGGAAAGGGTCGACCACCAGGGTGTGGCCTGCGCCCTCGAGCACGAAGCCGGCGGTGCCGAGATAGCGCAGCGACATGGCGGCGTCGGCGAGTGGGTCAGGGGTGTAGTAGAGGCTGGGATCGACGCGTTTGAGGATCATGGTGGCACCTGCTCTCCGTCGTCTATCGTCGTGACCGTCGGCGCTGCGGGGCTGAGGGCGCCGTCATGGACGTCCGGGCTCAGCGCCAGGCCGCCAGTCGCCTCCTCCACCAGGGTCAGGGCCCCCGGCCGCGAGGGCCGGTGCAGTCGCGCCTGGAGCTCGCCCACGAGGGCCTTCGCGGTCTGCTTTACCGCGGCGCTTCGCAGGGGGCCGCGGCTCATCAGGGCGAGGGGCTCGACGCTCCGCAGGTCACCTCTGTCTCGGATGAAGCGTGCACCGCGAGCCCGCTCCCGCGAGTCGAGCTTGTCGAAGACCCATGCGACGCTGGCGGCCTGAGCGGGGCCGCCGAGGTCGAGCGCCGCGTCCAGGATCGGGCTCCCCTCCGGGTCTCTGGCGGTTGACGCCATCGCGTCCATGGCGGGCAGCGCCTCCCTCAGAGCGTAGTCGCCGACGGCCTGGCAGGCCGCGACGCGGACCGCGCCAGGCTTTCCTCCGAGAGCCGCGATGACCACCTCGAGGCCCCGTCGGCGGTCGACCCGCGCGAGGTGTCGCACCCCGAGCGCGCGCGCCTGTTGGGCGAGGGTCTGGTCACCGATCAGCTCCATCAGCGCCTCAACCTCGCGGAGCACCAGCGCGGCCAGCATGCGGATCTCGGAGTCCGGGCTGTGGGTACGCGCGGTGGCGACGTCCAGGGCCTCCTGCGAGTCCGGGTAGCTTCCCAACAGCGTCCTGGCGCAGATGTCGCGGACCGGTTGGACCGGGTCGCGCGCGACTACGGCTTGCACTACGAGGCCGCCAGCATCGTCGGGGAGCGCCGCCTGAGCGGCGAGGTCAACGGCGTCCCGGTCGACGTCGGGACCGAGCGAGACGCCGCCGCGAAACCACCGCGACGCACGC
>JAAZYN010000085.1 GCA_014239625.1 Myxococcales bacterium
CCCGGCAGCACTACGCCTCCTTGGTTTCGCTCGAAGTTCCATGAAACATCCGGGCGCTGCTGGAACAGCTCGCGAGCGGCCGTTCGACGGGGCTATGGGGTGGCCGTGCCCCCCCGCCTCGCCTGGTTCAGCGCGTGAAGCGTCGACGTAGGCGGCGACAGCCTGGCAAAAGTCTTCAAGGAAGCACGAGCAGCGGCTATAGTGGCGCTATGGAACGACGACGGCTCAGGAGATCTGGACTCATCGCGGGCGGCGCTACGCTGTTTGGTGCCGCGGGCTGCCTGGCCCCTACCACCGCGGGGACGAACGCCACCGCCGATGCGTCAGCCGACGCCCCGGGAGACGCGACCGGGGGCGACACGGCGACCGCTGACACGCCGACCGTGGACATCGCGCGGCCCGACACGCGACCCGACTCGAGCTCGGACAGCACGGCCTGCTGGGAGCCGCCGGCGAACCTGCAAGACCTGCTGGGGCGACCTTGCCGCGAGGAGTGGAACGGCAAGGGCATCTGCCGAGATGACACGACGCTGGTGATGAAGTGTGTCGCGGGTGAGTGGCTTCGTGCAGACGCTCCCGGCGACGATCTGTGCTGGTGCGACGCGCCCGTCGACTGCGCCCCCGAGGACTACATCTGCGCCGCGGTGGGCTACGTAGGAGTCACGAGAGCCTCGACGACACGCCCGGACGGACAGCCTCTCCGAAAGCTCGCCTGATCAACAGCGGGTCGTCGCTACTCGGCGACAGGGGCCCCAGGTCGGCCCACCGCCAGCGCCTCCTCGAGGGAGATCTGCCCCTTATACAGCGCGCTCCCCACGACGACTCCAGCGAGCCCGGGCCGCACCGCAGCGAGAGCGGTCAGATGAGCCATGGACGACACCCCGCCAGAGGCCACCACCGGGATCCCGCAGGCTTGCGCCAAGGCGGTGGTAGCGGCCACGTTTGGCCCCTTGCCCGTCCCGTCACGCCGAATATCGGTATAGATGATCCCCGCGGCCCCCGCGGAGGCCACGGCGCGCGCCAGGTCGGAGGCCCGCGTCTGACTGACCTCGAGCCAGCCATTGACCGCCACCATCCCGTCTCGGGCGTCGATGCCTACGAGCACGCGGTCGCCATACCTCTTGGCCGCCGAGGCCACCAGGTCAGGCCGCCGGACCGCTGCGGTGCCGAGGATGACCCATCGCACTCCGACCTCCTCGACGTAGGTCGCGATGGTCGCCAGATCGCGTATTCCACCCCCGACCTGCACATTGGCGCCGGCATCGACGGCGGCACGCACCAGCGCCAGGTGAGCCGGCGCGCCATCCTTGGCCCCGTCGAGATCCACCATGTGAATCCGCTGAGCGCCCGCGCGCACGAACTCCGCCGCGACCCGAGCGGGCTCGGTGGCGAAGACCGTCTCACGAGCGAAGTCGCCCTCGACGAGTCGAACGCAGCGCCCGCCGCGCATGTCGATAGCTGGGATAACGGAAAACACCACGACCTCCTCGACCTGTCACATCGCCAAGAAACGCCGGAGCAAGTCGAGACCGGCCGCTTGACTCTTCTCGGGATGAAATTGGACCCCGACCATGGCCCCGCGAGCGGTGCCTGCCGTGAAGCGGCCTCCATGCTGAGCCGTCGCAAGGACGTCGTCAGGCTGAGTTGGCGTCACGTAGTAGCTGTGCACGAAGTAAAACCAGTCCTCGGCCTCACCGTCCATCGGGGCGATGGGGTGATCTCGCTCCCAACGTACCGTGTTCCAACCCATGTGAGGCACCTTGAGCCGGGCGCCATCCTCGTCTGTCATGCCCTCGGCAAAGCGCACCACGCGCCCCGGTATCACGCCGAAGCCGCGCACGGGGCCATGCTCTTCGCTCTCTTCGAACAACACCTGCAGCCCCAAGCAGATCCCCAGATAGGGGCGGCCGGCCTTCCAATGCTCTTGTAGGGCCTCACCCATCCCGGTGGCGTCGAGCCGGGACATGCACTGGTCAAAGGCGCCCTGCCCCGGAAACACCACCCGCGCGGCCGTCGCGATGACCTCCGGGTCGCTGGTGACCGCAGGCGCGGCGCCCACAGCTTGGAGCGCGCGCACGACGCTTCGGAGGTTGCCCATCCCGTAGTCCACGACAGCGACCGACTGTCCGCTGCGCATCTTGGGCGACGTAACGACCACATGAGACCGCTTACGCGGAGACGCGCCCCTCGTCCAACCCGCCGGCCGGCGCGAGGACGTAGGCATCCAGCACTTCGCGCTGGGCGGCTTGCAGATCGGTGAACTGGATGCCCACCCCGCGCTGACCGCCCCGATCGTCGACCCAGGCGACCATCCCGGTCACAGCAATGGGTTGACCGTTGGGGAGCGTGAACTCCAGCGTCATCGGGAGATCACCGTCCACGGCCTTTCGATCGTCGGACACCAGGATATAGATTCCGTCGGCGCTCAGATTGATCGCCGGGTGCAGATAGGTGCGATCCCCCAAGATCTCCTGAACGAAAAAATCAATCGGGTGACGATCGCTGCGACGTCGTTCCTGTCCGGGCATCAACTCTCTCCGGCTACAGCCTATGGCGAGGGGGCCGGGAACGTACTAACCGATGGTCAGCAGTGTCAAGGAGCGTTTAACGCGCGGCCGCAAGTCCACGTTCGAGGTCCGCAATCAGGTCATCGACATGCTCGATCCCGACCGACAAGCGGACCAGCCCGTCGCCGATGCCGAGCGCCTCACGTTGCGGCTTGGGGACCGAGGCGTGAGTCATGATCGCCGGGTGCTCGATGAGTGACTCGACGCCACCCAGGCTCTCGGCGCACGCGAACACTCGCGTCGACCCGAGCAGCGCCTTGGCGGCGCCCAAGCCTCCCGCCAAGACGACGGTAATCATCCCACCAAAGCCGGACATCTGGCGCGTCGCCAGGTCGTGTTGGGGGTGCGACCGGAGCCCCGGGTACACCACCCGCTCGATCCCGTCCTGACCCTGCAGCCACTCCGCGATACGTTGGGCGTTATGGGAGTGACGCTCCATACGCACGTGGAGCGTCTTGATGCCGCGCAACGTGAGGAAGCAATCCAAGGGGCCCGGCACCGCCCCCACCGCGTTCTGCAGGTAACCCAGACGCTGGTGGTAGGCGTCGCTGTCGGTAACGATAAGCCCTCCCACGACGTCGCTGTGGCCGTTCAGGTACTTGGTCGTGGAGTGCACGACCAGGTCCGCCCCCAGCGCGAGAGGGTTCTGGTACACCGGCGACATGAACGTATTGTCGACCACCAGCGCGAGCCCGTGAGCCCGCGACCGCTCGGCCACCGCTGCGATATCGAACAGCTTGAGGAGCGGATTGGTAGGCGTCTCCATCCAGACCATCTTGGTCCGGGGCCTCTTGAAGCGATCGATGGCGGTCGGGTCCGACAGGTCGACGAAGTCGAACGTCAGGCCCGAACGCGACCACACGTCAGCGAAGAGGCGATAGGTCCCGCCGTAGACATCATCGCCCACGATCACGTGGTCGCCCTGCTCGAGGGTGTGCATGATCGTCGACGTGGCCGCGCACCCGCTGCCGAAGGCCAGGCCGTAGCGGCCGCCCTCCAGCGCTGCAGCACACTTCTCCAGGGCAGTCCGCGTGGGGTTGCCCGTGCGGCTGTATTCGTAGCCCTTGTGCCCACCAGGCCCGTCTTGGATGTAGGTGCTGGTGAGATAGACCGGGGTCATGATGGCCCCGGTCGTGGGGTCGGGTTGTTGTCCAGCATGAATCGCGCGGGTGTCGAGATGCTGGCCTGGGTCGGTGGGGCTGAATTCGCTCATCAGGCCGCCGATACCGCGGCGAAGGTCCTCCGTCAATACGGAGAACGCAACTCGTGACGTGCGCCCGACGGTCTTTCGGTGTATCGAAAACGCCCCGCTGCTATGCGATTGATCACCTCACCACTCACACGACTCGTCCTGGGAGCCGCGTTTATCGCGGCCTCGCTGTCGCTCGGCAGCACCGACCGGAGCGGCTGCGATCCCCCCAGCGGTGGCGACATCGCGCAGATCGTGCCTGCCGACAGCCCGGCCGTGGTGGTGATCGAATCCCTCGAGCGGACGCGCGCGGCGGCCGCCGCATTTCTGTCTGGGATCGAGGGCGCCAGTGGGCTGCTCGAGTTGGCCAAAGAGCGGTATGGGGTCGACCTCCGACGATCGGATGGCTTCGCCGAGGCGGGCATCGATGGCCAGGGTGGCCTCAGCATCTTCACGGTGGATAAGGGCATCGCGGTGGCGATGAGCGTGTTCGACGCCGGGCGGTGGCAGCGCCTGATGACCTCGCGCGCCACGCTGCTCGGGGTCAGGGCTACGGCACAGGGGGGACCCGGCTCGGTCACCCTGGCGCGCTCCAGCCGCTCGCCGAGGGCTCTGCGTCTGGCCTGGGGCGTGACCGGCCAAGGCCTGGGCTTGGCCGTGATCACCTCCGCAGACGGTGACGCTGAGGCACAGTTCCGCGCGCTGGCGGGGGGCCGCGGGGGCTTCTTCGACACGCCGGCGGCCAAGCGCGCGCGCGCGATCGGCGAGGGAGGGCATCGGCCGATATGGGCCGTCGGCGCGTGGACGCCCCCGTTCCCGACGGGACGCCTCCCTGTCATCCTGGAAGCTCAACTGGAGCCGGCGGTCCGTGGTCTTCAACGCTGGAGGGCCGCCCTCACCATCACCGGTAACCGGCTCGCGCTGCGCGCCAATGGAGGCGGGGTGACAGAGGGCAAGCTCCTCCCCGCGAGCTGGTTCTCCGCCACCGCACCCAGGGTGGCTTTCGAGTCGGTGTTGCCCCGAATGTCGACGGTGATGGTTCGGACTCGCACCGGGCTTCGAGAAATCATCGACGCGGTCCCGGCGTTCCTGCTGGAACGGTTTCTTCCAGCCGCCACACCCACCCTCGACCGCTTCCCGCTGCCTCCACCGAGCACACTGTTGGGACTGTTCGATGGTAACGCTGCGGTGGCCGTCCTGGGCCTCGACGACGACGCTCTGCTGACGCAGCTCGCGGATCCCCGACTCCCCCCCGAGGTCGTCGTTCAATACGTGCATATGGCAGCCGGGATAGGCGTCACCAACGTCGCAGCAGCGCGAGACATGATCGCGGCTACGGCCGAGTCGGCTCGGAAGGCAGGCTACGCGGTGGCTCGAGTGGGGGCTGACGTCGAAGGCGTCACGGCGTATAGCTTCGTGACCCGGCGGCGGCTGGCCGCCCAACGGCGGGCGCGTTCCCCTCGCATCCAGCCGCGAACCTACGCGATGGTGCTCGCGGAGAGGCACCGCGCGCTGTTCTTCATCACCGGCCGGGGTGAGGTGGCTCGCTTCCTCGACGTCGCTGCCGGGAGAGCCCTGGCGCTGGACTCGGTCGATGGCGACCAGAGCATCACCGCCGCCGTCGAAGGCGACGTCAAGGGCGGGTCGGCTGTCATCTTACCCATGCGGATCGCGCGCGAGCTGGCGGATAAAGGGGTGCCCCCCTTCTTTCTGAAGATGCTCAGCGACCTCCACGTCATGGGACTAAAACTCAACGTGGGAGACGCCGGCGTCGAGCTCGTCGTGGACGTGCAGCAATGACGATTCGACTCACCGACGTGCACAAGACCTACCGGGTCGGGGAGGTCGCAAACCACGTACTCCAGGGTGTCTCTTGCACCATTGAAGCGGGCGACTACGTAGCCCTGATGGGGGCGAGCGGGAGCGGTAAGTCGACGCTGCTGAACATCATCGGTGGCCTCGACACCGACTTTGACGGCGAGGTCACGGTGTGCGGACAGGTCCTAAAGCGGATGGGAGACCGAGAGCTCAGCCGCTTCCGCAACCGGACCGTCTCGTTCGTGTTCCAGCAGTTCCACCTGCTGCCCCACCTGCCCGTCGTCGACAACGTCATGATGCCGAGCTGGTTCGATCCTGACCGCTCTCAGCTGGACCTTCACGATCGAGCCCGACAGGTCCTGGCTCAGGTGGGGTTGGCGCACAAAGCGGGCTCTACCGCCAACCACCTCTCCGGCGGTGAGAAGCAGCGGGTCGCTATCGCCCGCGCCATCTTCAACGCGCCGCAGGTGCTCTTGTGCGACGAGCCGACGGGCGCGCTCGACAGCAAGACCGGCGACATGGTGATGCAGGTGTTCGAGGAGCTTCACGCCAAAACTCGCGACATGACGTTGATTATGGTCACCCACGCGGAGAGCATCGCGCAGCGGTGTCGGCGCATCATTCGGATCAGCGACGGCGCGATCCTGTCCGGAGATGCATAAATGAGCCTCTGGCGCACGATCTGGGCGGTGTGGGGCAACATACGGCGAAACCGTCGCTCCTTCGTGATGGCGTCCGTAGGGCTGGTGGTCGGAGTGGCCACGGGCACCTTCTTCGTCGCTCTCGGCGCGGGCGTGCAGACCAAGGTGCTGAACCGGATCTACCCGGTCAACCAGATCGAAGTGGAGCCAAAGACGGTAGGGCTGATGGGGATCCGCGAGCAGGTGCTCAGCAACGACCGCCTCGGAAAGGAGATGGTGCGCGAGTTCAGCGCGCTCCCAGGGGTCACGCGGGTCTATCCCAAGCTGCGGTCCAAGCTGCAGGCGCGCCTGTGGGGGGGGAAGTCACTCTTCGGGTATGACGCTCGGACCGAGGCCTTCTTCGACGGCCTGGACGCGGCCCTCCTCGCGCCCGAGCTGCGGCAGGTGGAGCGGGTCGAGGAGAAGCGGCGCCGCCGCGCGCTGAAGCGCCGACGTACGGTGGTGTGCAAACGCGACGAGGATTGCCCGCTCGGGCAGGGCTGCGAAGCGGAGACCTGCGTCGACACGGAGTATTGGAAGCGCTTCGAGCACCGTGGCATACAGGTCCCTTGCGACGCCGGTAAGACCGGGGACGCCTTCTGCCCTCCCGGGACGACGTGCAGCGCTGGGGTCTGCTCGACCGCCTGCAGCGGCGCGGGCACCTGCGGGGCCGGCGAGGCGTGCGTGGTCGATCCGCTGTGCACCTCCCCCGGCGCGACCGGGGCTGACTCCGAGCGCACCTGCGCCAAGGTGTGCCGCCCCAGCTGCACCCCCGCTGAGGGGTGCGCTGATGCTCACCTCACCTGCGTCGCTACGTCAGGCGGCGAGAGCGTGTGCGCTCCGACCGAGTGCCGCTTGGCCGATCCCAGGCGGCAGCTGTCCGACCGGCCATCGGATTGGCGCGGCGAAGTGGTGGGCGTCTGCGGCAATGGGGTGCCCTGGGGCGATCCGGCCTGCGAGTTCACGACCTGCCCTCGAGGCACCTACTGCGCGGGCCGCAGCATCACGCACAAGGTAGGGTTTTGCGAGCAGCCGGTGCCGGTCTTGCTGAGCCCTTTTCTGATCGAGATCTTCAACAGCTCCGTCGCAGAGTCGCTGGGACTTCAACGCCTCGACGGGGTAGACACGCTGCTGGGGTTCCAGTTCCGACTGCTCTTTGGCGACAGCTACTTCGCTGATGACCTCCCGACCGAGGTCCAAGCAGCCAAGCGCGCTGAGATTGTTGGTTTCTCCAACAAGGCTTTGGACTTCGGCGTCACGATGCCCATCGACTACGTGCGGGCCATCAACGCTCGCTACAAAGGCCGCGAGGCGGCCAAACAGTTCAGCACGTTCATCCTGGAGACCGAGGGCAACGAAGACGTCGCCGGGCTCATCGCCGCGGTCGAGGAGCGTGGCTTTCAGCTCGCGCGCAAGTCCAGTGACGCCCGCAAGGCCGCTGACCTGCTGTTCATCCTGACGGCTATCTTCGCCTTCATCAGCATCGTCATCGCCGCCGTCGCCGCGGTAAACATCGCCAACACGTTCCTGATGATCATCGCTGAGAGGCGGTACGAGATCGGCATCATGCGGGCGGTTGGGGCGACCCGCGCCGACATCCGCCGGCTGATCATCTTCGAAGCGGTCTCCCTGGGCGTGTTTGGCGGCGCCGTGGGGGAGCTCGTCAGCTTTGGGCTCTCGCGTGTGGTCAACCACCTGGCCACCGACCATCTCGAGGTCGCCATCAGTAAGCCCGACGACTTCTTCGTATACGAGCCAGCGATGCTCGCCGGGGCGATAGGGATCGCGGTACTGTTCTGTATCGTCGGGGCGTTGGTCCCGGCACAACGAGCCGCCACCACCGACCCGGCGGTGGTGCTCACCAGCTGAGGAGAGCTGCCTATGTCGATGACGCCTGCTGATCAACTCGTCGACGTCGCCTATACCCACGACGACGTCCACGTCCGCAACGGGGAGCTGGTTCATCGTTACGGGGCGAACGTGCACATCCTGACCGATCCGTATCACCTGGCCCTGCTCGCCTCACTCAGCGCCGCAGACACCGTCCAGCCGCGGATCAACCACCTCGTCAGTACCCTTTACCGACACATGATCTCCACCGTGGTCGCGCGTGAGTTCCCCACGGTCACGGCCAGCATCGACACCCGCATGATCGAGCACACCTCCAAGGGCGTGTTCTGCGGCGAGGTCACCGACCCCGAGACCCAGGTCGTGGCGGTAGACGTTGCCCGCGCCGGAATGCTCCCGGCCCAAGTGTGCTTCGACGCGCTCAACCACGTCCTGAGGCCCGATGGAGTGCGTCAGGACCACCTGATCATGAACCGGGTCGTCAACGCCACCGGCCAGGTCACGGGTGCTCGAATCTTCGGCGAGAAGACCGGCGGGGAGGTCGACGGCCGGTTCGTGCTCTTCCCCGACCCCATGGGGGCCACCGGCTCGTCGCTGTGCAAGGCCATCTCCTACTATAAGGAGATCGCTGGCGGCACGCCGGCGACCTGCATCACCATGAACCTCATCGTCACCCCCGAGTTCATCCAAAAGGTGACCCGCGATCACCCCGACGCCATCTTGTACGCGTTCCGCCTCGATCGCGGTTTGAGTGATCCGGAGGTGCTTCGCTCTCTGCCGGGCACCTACCCGGACCGAGAGCGTGGCCTCAACGACCACGACTACATCGTCCCGGGCGCCGGCGGGCTGGGGGAAGTCATCAACAACGTGTTCGTGTAGCCAGGGGGAGGCGTGTCGAGACGGCGTGCAGGTCAGCGACGCGACTGTCGCCCCGGCGGGGGGCCTCGAGGCCCATCCGGTCATGGGGAGGCGCATGTCGTGAAATCATCGAAGATCCCCAGCGTGAGGCGGACGTTCGGACGACATGGGGGTTAGCCCGTGGAGCTGACGTTCAATGGCCACGCGTGCGTCACCCTGAAGGCTAAGGGGCGCGCCCTCACGGTGGTCACCGATCCGTACAGGTCCGGAGCCTTCGGCGGCAAGCTGGCCCACGCGCCGGTCAAAGCCGCGGCCGATATCGTCACGGTCTCGCACTACCATGTGGACCACAGCCACATCACTGACGACCTTGGCTCTCCAGCCGTGGTCGATGTCTCAGGCGAACACCGGGGCGTAACCTTCAGCGCGATTTCGACCTATCATGACCGCGAACTGGGCGCCCGCATGGGCATGACGACCATGTTGACCTGGGTCATGGACGACCTGCGCGTGGCCCACCTGGGAGACATCGGTTGCGCCCTGACGCCAAGCGACGGGCGCGCGCTGGGGCGCGTCGATGTACTGCTGTGGCCGGTGGGTGGGACCTACACCCTGGGACCCGAGGATGCGGCCCAGGTGCTCGGGGTGTTAAAGCCGCGGCTAGCGGTCCCGCTGCACTTTGAAAACGATCGCTGCCGTCTGGGTATGGCGCCCATCGACGCCACCATCGCCGCGCTGGACGCCCGCGGCGTCAGCTGCCAACGGCGAGGCGGCAGCTCCCTGGATGCATCCTCCGCTACCGGAGTCGTAGTGCTG